>JBCCPD010000355.1:0-4295 GCA_039025075.1 Pseudomonadota bacterium
CCGCCGGCCGCGACGGCGCGGATCGCCGCTCTGGCGCGGGCGGCGCAGGCGGGCGGGCCGAGGTTGGCGCTGCTGGCGGCGCCGGCCCCGCGCAGCGGCAGCAACTTCGTGCAAGCCTTGATCGAGGCGGGCGGCGGCGTCGCGTCGTCGCCTCTGGGGATCGGCGAGGCCGGGTTTCTGGCGGCGGGCGGCGCGATGGACGCATATCGGCGGGCTCTGGCGGGCCGCCATCCCGGCGCCGCGTCCTTGCAGGCGGAGGCCTGGTTGGGCTTCGCCCTTTCAGGCCTCGCCCGCGCCGCGGCGGCGGAGCATGCGGCGGCGGTCGGCGCGCCGGCGCAGGTGGCGCTGTTGAAGGACCCGCGACCCCTCGGGCTCGGCCGTGCAGCGGCGGCGGCGCCTGACATGCGTCTGGTCCTGGTGATCCGCGACGGTCGTCGCACCGTGGACAGCGCGCTGCGCACGTGGCGTCGGCCAGGGCCGCGCGGCTGGCTGCAGCGAGGGCCGGCGGAGCTGGCGGCGGAATGGGCCAAGGGGGTGGAACGGCTGCTCGACCTGGCCGAGGCGCGGCCCGAAGCGCTTGCGATCCGCTATGAGGCTGCGGCGGCGGATCCGCGCGCGGCGTCGGATCGCCTGCGGGCGCATCTGAGCCTGGCGCCGGCCCCTGCCGGCGCGGCGGAGCGGGCGGCCCTGGCCGTGCGCGGCTCCTCGACCGCGTCGCGCATCGGGGGGGCGGTGGACTGGACGCCGCGGGCGCTGAAGACGGGCTTCGATCCGGCGGCGCGTTCGCTGGACTGGCCGCTGCGGTGGGAACGGGCCTTCGTTCGCGAAGCCGCCCGAACCGAGGCGCGGCTCGACGCGGCGCTGCCGTTCGCGCTGCGTCGCCCGTCCGCCGACGGGGCCCCTGCGGATCGCACCGCGGCCTGAAAGCCGCGGCGTCGGTCGCCTGGAGCCATGGCGCGGCGGCGTGGGACCTGGCCCCGGGCGCGGAGCGCCGGCGGCGGGAGGGGGCTCGACGCCCCCGAGCGGCGCAGCTGGCGGAACGTCGGGGAGCGGCACAAGGGCCGGCCCAAGGACCGGCCGAGCCGGGGTCAGAGCCAGTCGCGCAGGATGGGGATCAGAGGGATGTCGGCGGGCGGCATCGGGTAGTCGCGCAGCGCGGCGGCCCGGGCCCAGGCGAGGGCCTGGCCCTCGCGGCTGCGCGGCGTCCCGTTCCACTTGCGGCAGACGTAAAGGGGCATGAGCAGGTGGAAGCTCTCGTAGCCGTGGGAGGCGAAGGTCAGGGGCGCCAGGCAGCTTTCCCAGGTGTCGATGCCCAGCTCTTCGTGCAGCTCGCGGATCAGGGCGGCCTCGGGCGTCTCGCCGGGCTCGACCTTGCCGCCGGGGAACTCCCAGAGCCCGGCCATGGACTTGCCTTCCGGCCGCTGCGCCAGCAGCACGCGGCCGTCGGGGTCGATCAGGGCGCAGGCGGCGACGAGGACGATCCGCGTCGCCGCCGCGCCGTCGCCCGGCTCAGGACCGGTAGTCGGCATTGATCGACACGTAGCCGTGGGTGAGATCGCAGGTCCAGACCGTAGCCTCGCCGTCGCCCAGGCCCAGGTCCACGCCGATCTCGATCTCCGCCTGCTTCATCACCGCGGCGCCGAGCGCTTCACGATAGTCGGGCGACACCCAGCCCTTTTCGGCCACCGCCACGTCGCCGAAGCGGATGGAGATCCGGTCGCGATCCGCCGGCTCGCCGGCCTTGCCGATGGCCATGACGATGCGGCCCCAGTTGGGGTCCTCGCCGGCCAGGGCGGTCTTCACCAGCGGGCTGTTGGCGATGGCGAGGCCGATGCGGCGGGCCGAACGGTCCGTGCGGGCGCCGGTGATGTTGAGGGTGACGAACTTGCTCGCCCCCTCGCCGTCGCGGGCGAGCTGCCGGGCGAGATCGGCGGCTGCGCGCTCGAGCGCCTCGGCCAGGGGTTTCGCGCGAGGATCGCGCATCGTCTCGATCGGCGGCCCGCCGGCGCGGCCGGTGGCGGCGAGCAGCAGCGTGTCGGAGGTGGAGGTGTCGCCGTCGACGGTCACGCAGTTGAAGGTGCGCTCGGCGAGGCCGGACAGCATCTTCTGCAGAAGCGGCCGCGCCACCGGAGCGTCGGTGAAGAGAAATCCCAGCATCGTCGCCATGTCCGGCGCGATCATGCCCGAGCCCTTGCAGATGCCGGCGACATGCGTCTGGACCCCGCCGAGGTCCAGCGTCTCTCCGGCGCCTTTGGGGAAGGTGTCGGTGGTCATGATGGCGCGGGCCGCCGGCTCGATGGCGTCCGGGGAGAGGGCGTCGGCGAGCGCGTCGAGCTTGGACACGATGCGCTCATGGGGCAGGGGCTCGCCGATCACGCCGGTGGAGGCGAGCCAGACGCCGGATTTGGGCACGCGAGCCGCTTTGGCGACGGCTGCGGCCACGGCCTCGACGGACTTGCGGCCGTGATCGCCGGTGAAGGCGTTGGCGTTGCCGGCGTTGACCAGGATCGCCTGGGCGCCCTTGGGGGCCGGGGCGGCGCGCCGCGCCTCGCACCACAGGACGGGGGCGGAGCGGGTGGCGGAGGTCGTGAATACGCCGGCGACGGCGGTCCCCGGCGCCAGATGCGCGAGCATCACGTCGACCCGGCCCTTGTAGCGCACGCCGGCCTCGATGGCGGCGAAGCGCAGGCCCGCCACCTGCGGAAGGTCCGGGAACCCCGCCGGCGCCAGAGGAGAGACCGGCAGGCCTTTCTTCGAGGCCGAAGTCGTCTTCGCCGCGGCTTTGGAGGATCCGGCGGATTTCGCCTTGGTCGCGGCCTTGCCCTTGGCGGTTCGCTTGCCCTTGGCGGGAGCCTTGTCCTTGACCTTGTCCGCCTTCTTGGCGGGCTTCTTCTTGTCGGTCTTGGCCATCAGGCCCTCCCTCGGCCGGCGATCGGGCGGGATCAGGGCAGCAGCAGGTCGTCGCGCCGGATGCCCGCCGCCGCCGGAGGCGTTTCGGGGACGAGGATGTCGGCCTCCGCCCGCGCCGACTCGATGGCCGCCTCGGCCGCGGCATTGGCGGAGTCGCGGGCCAGCTCCTCGCGCACCTGCTCGAAGGGCGGGGCGGGCTGGTCGCGCTTGCCGGTGACCAGAATGAGGTGCCAGCCGAACTGGGTTTCGATCGGGCCGGTCAGAACGCCCTCCTCGGCGGCGAAGGCGGCCTCGGCGAAGGGGGCGACCATGCGCTCGGCGGTGAACCAGCCCAGATCGCCCCCGCGGGCGGCGGTGCCGTCGGTGCCATGCTCCTGCGCGGCGTCGGCGAAGGCGCGGCCGCCGTCGATCTCGGCCTTGATGGCCTCCGCCTGCTCCAGCTCCGGCACCAGGATGTGTGAGGCCTGCACCTCCTGCTGCGGCTCCACGTTCACGTAGCGCGCCTCGTAGAGCGGGCGCAGGGCGTCGTCGGCGGTCGCCGCCTCGATGATCTCCCTCAGGCCCGCCTCGGCGAGATAGTTGCGGCGGTCCAGGTCGGCGCGCAGGCGGGCCAGGGGCGCGTCGTCCGCGCCGGCGGCGAGGCCCATCCGCTCCAACAGAACCTGGTTGACCGCTTGCTGCAGCAGCCCTTCGTAGAGCTGCTCGTCGGGGATGTTCTGGTACTGATCGGGCAGGTTGGCGCGCATCAGGATGAGGGTGCCCAGGGTGATCTCCGTCCCGTCGACGGTGGCGACCACGTCGTCGATGGAGACTGGCGCGGCTTCGCCCAGGGCGGCGTCGGCCGGGGCGGTTTGGGCTGGGGCGTCGGCGGACTGGTCCTGGGCCGTCAGCGGCGCGGGCGCGAGGGTCAGCGCGAGAAGGGGGGCGAGCGCGAGGGCGCGCGGGGCGGAAAAGCGCATGCGAAGGTGGGCTCCGTTGTCGGGGGCGAGAGCCCCGCGTCTGATCGGGGGCGGGCGCGGCCGGGCCGCGGCGCCGGGGTCGGCGGAAGCGCATCGCGGGGACGCGCGTTGACAGGCCGAAGGGGGCCTCTTAGATGCAAGGCGGTCCGGCCGGTCCGGCGGATCGGCCTCAGGCTTACCGCCTCTCCTGCGAGCCTTCAAGCGCGCCTCGCGCGCGGTCGCGGCGGCCTCCTGAGGAAGTGATTTCAGGGCCCTCGGCGCAGCACGTCGCGCGCGGAGGGCGCGCACCGTGCCCGGGGGGGAGACCGGATCGCGGCGCGGAAAACCGAAGGGCAAGCCACGCATGCTGGGACTGGGCGGCGTCGCCAAGAAGATTTTCGGCACCACCAACGACCGCAAGGTCAAGAAGATGATGCGCGTGGTCGA
>JBCCPD010000356.1:0-4289 GCA_039025075.1 Pseudomonadota bacterium
CCGGCACGGCCTGGCGCGTCCCCCGCTCCGGCGGGTTCGAAGGGTTGGCGCTGCAGCCCGGGACCGGCCTGCTCTGGGCGGTGCTGGAGCGGCCGATGCTGGACGAGACCGGCGCGCCGGAGGGGCGGTTCCTGCGCGCGACGGCCTTCGATCCGGTCGCGCGCGCCTGGACGGGGGAGAGCCTCCGCATCGCCCTGTCGGACGGCGCCGTCGCCCTCGGCGACGTCAACTTCATCGACGAGACCCGCGCTTTGATGATCGAGCGCGACGGCGGCGAAGGCGACCCGTCGCTGCGCTGCGAGGGGCCGCCGAGGCCCGACTGCTTTCCCAACCCGGCCGTGATCAAGCGCGTTGTGCTGATCGACGAAGCCGACCGGGACGCCGACGGCGCGGCCCGCCGCATCGGGCACATCGACCTCATGGACATCGCCGATCCCGACGGCCTCGCGCGGCTTGCGACCGACGCGGCGCGGGACCTGACCGGCCGCTTCACCATGCCCTTCACGACCATCGAAAGCGTGCGGCGCGTCGACGACGCGCACATCCTCGTGGCGGTGGACAACAACCTGCCGTTCTCCACCGGCCGGCGGCTGGACCGGGCGCTGGACAACGAGTTCGTCCTGCTGCGCGTGCCGGAGCTGCTGTCGGCGCGGTGACGGCGCGCCGGGCTCGCCCGTCGCCCTGACCTTGCGTTAGGCTGGCGACCCGTCACGCCTACAGGAGGCCCCGCCATGCCCGTCGCTTCGCTGTCCGACGACCACCCGTTCGCCCGCCTCGCCGTTCTGTTCCGGCGCTTGCTGGGCGGCGTGTCGGATCTGATCCTCAAGCTGGCCGACAAGGTCGGCCGCGGCTTCGACAAGCTGGCGCGCAACGCGCTGGTCACCCCGCTTCTGGGCCTCGCCGACGCGCTTTGGGGCGGCCTGGCCGAGGCGGCCGGCGACGTCGCCGACGCCGCCGGCGCCGTGATCGACTTCGTCGGCTCGGGCGTGGAGACGCTGCTGGAGACCGGCGTCGAGTTCGTCGAGACCCTGCTCGCCTCCGTCGACGACATGGCCACCGAGACCCTGCAGACCGGCGTCGAGATCGCCCTGGGCCTGATCGAGGGGGTCAAGAAGGCCATCCACCTGGTGCTGGACCGGATCGATGACTCCAAGATCGGCGCGGCGGTGGCGTCGGGGCCGGAGACGGTGCTGGACCTGATCGACAACATGCTCGGCAACACGGCGGAGCTCGCCTCGCCCGCCCTCGGCGCGCGGGCGCGCACGCTGCGCGCGGACATGTACGGCCAGCTGAGGGACGTCAGGGCGGCCGAGGCGGCGAAGGCCGGCAAGTCTTCGGGCGCCGGTCAGGAGCGCAATGCCGGGCGCGCGGACCCGCCGGCGAAGCCCGCGACGAAGGAGAGGAAGCCGAAGGTCCGGCGCGCCGACCGCTGAGCCGGCGCGGGCGGCGGGGCCTCGGCGCCGCCGCCGCTCAGACCAGCGTTTCCTTGGTGGCCGACAGGCGGATGTCGGGATAGTCCCGCGCCACCCGGTCCAGGTCCCATTGCAGCCGCGTCATGTAGACCGGGTCGCCGTCATGGTCGACGGCCATGTGGCCCTTGTTGGCCTTGGCGAAGGCCTCCACCGCCTCGGCCGAGCCGTGAACCCAGCGGGCGGAGGTGAACTGCGTCGGCTCGAAGCGCACCGGCAGGCCGTATTCCAGCTCGATCCGGCTCGCCAGCACGTCGAACTGAAGCTGGCCGACGACGCCGACGATGGGCGCCGACCCCACCTGCGGCTTGAACACTTTCGACGCGCCCTCCTCGGCGAACTGGGTGAGGGCCTTGTCCAGGTGCTTGGCCTTCAGCGGATCGCCCGCGCGCACCGATTGCAGCAGTTCGGGCGCGAAGGAGGGGATGCCGGTGAAGCGCAGGTCCTCGCCCTCGGTCAGCGCGTCGCCGATGCGCAGCTGGCCGTGGTTGGGGATGCCGATGATGTCGCCGGCCCAGGCGTCCTCCACCACCTCGCGCTCGGACGCCAGGAACAGCACCGGGTTCGACACCGCCATCGGCTTGCCGGACCGCACGTGCTTGAGCTTCATGCCCCGCTTGAAGTGCCCCGAGCAGAGCCGCAGGAACGCCACCCGGTCCCGGTGCTTGGGGTCCATGTTGGCCTGAACCTTGAAGACGAAGCCGGAGACCTTTGATTCGTCCGGGGAAACCTGGCGAGGTTCTGCCGGACGGGCCTGGGGGGCGGGGGCATGGCTGGCGAGACCGTGCAGCAGCTCCTGCACGCCGAAGGAGTTCAGGGCGGAGCCGAACCAGATCGGCGTCATCGTCCCGTCCCGGAACGCCTCCGGGTCGAATTCTGGGAGGAGGCCGCGGGCCATTTCCACCTCCTCGGCCAGGGTCTCCGCCTGCGCGTCGCTCATATGAGCGCGCAGCGCCGGGTCCTCGAGCCCCTCGATGGCCACGGTCTCCCCCCGCACGTTGCGGTCGGCGCGGTCCATGACCGAGAGGCGGTCCGTGAAAAGATCGTAGGCGCCGACGAAGTCGCGACCCATGCCCACGGGCCAGGAGGCGGGGCAGACGTCGATGGCCAGCATCTCCTGGATCTCGTCGATGATCTCGAAGGTCTCGCGGCTTTCGCGGTCCATCTTGTTGCAGAAGGTCAGGATCGGCATGTCGCGCAGGCGGCAGACCTCGAAGAGCTTTTTGGTCTGGCTCTCGATGCCTTTGGCGCCGTCGATGACCATGATCGCCGCGTCGACGGCGGTGAGGACCCGAAAGGTGTCCTCGGAGAAATCGTCGTGGCCGGGCGTGTCCACCAGATTGAACCAGTGGCCGCCGTATTCGAACGACATGGCCGAGGCGCTGACCGAGATGCCGCGATCCTGCTCCAGCTTCATGAAGTCGGACCGCGTGCGCCGCGCCTCGCCCTTGGCGCGCACTTGGCCGGCCATGTTGATGGCGCCGCCGAACAGCAGCAGCTTTTCGGTCAGCGTCGTCTTGCCGGCGTCCGGGTGGGAGATGATCGCGAAGGTGCGGCGTCGCGCGATCTCCGGCGGCAGGGGCGGGGCGTTGTGGGCGCGGTCGAGCATTCGCGGGATGTAGCCGAGGCGGCGGCGTCGGGAAAGGGAGGGACGGGCGGCGGGCCGTCCCGCGCGCGCATCGTCGAAGGGGGGGTTGCGCCGCCCAAGCGGAGCTCCTATCTGCCCTTGACGTCAACGTAAGTAAAGCGGTTCGGCTTCGGTGCACGGGGAAAAGCGTCATGGTCCAGCGCGGCAGGTCTTTCAGCATCGAGTTCAAAAACGTTCGAGCCTGCGCCGCGCGCATCGCGGCCGCGGCGGTTCTGGCGGCGTCCCTCGCCGCGCCGGTCCAGGCCGTCACCGCCGTCGACTCGGATGCGGACCGGGCCGGCCGCGACGACTACAAGTCGCCCCTGTCGATCGGACCCGAGGCGACGCGCATCGAAGGGCGCGGCGCTCAGCACGACCAGGACCATTTTCTCCTGTCCGGCGTGCCTGCAGGACCCCAGACCCTCACGCTGATCTTCGAAGGGCCCGAGGAGGTCGATTGGTCCTATTCCGCCGGAGGGCAGGTGCTGTGGCTCGACCGGCCCTTCGAATGGTCGGCCTGGGACGGTCGCCGGGCCGGCGGCTTCCAGCTCGACAAGCGCGGCGGCGCGCTGGCCGAGGTGGTCGTGGATCTGGGCGAGTCGTTCCAAGGCGGGCTCGTGCACCTCGCGCTGCACTTCACCCATGGCCGGGACATCGCCTATTCCGCGGTCCTGCCTTGGGCGGAGACCGCGGCGCCGTCGCCCGATCGATCCGCCGTCATCGCCACGCCTTTGCCCGCGGGCGGCTGGATGATGCTGAGCGCGCTGGCGCTCGCCGCGGGCCTGCGCAGTCGCCGCCGCGCCGGCTGAGGCCGCGCCGCCGGCCCGTCGGTCCGTCCGGTCGACCCGGCGCTCACCCGAAGCCGGATCGGCGCCCGGCGCTCATCGGCGCACGACGAGAAGATCGACCGGCGGGTGCATGATCAGCTCCCGCGCGAAGCCGCCCAGATGGCTGGGCGACAGCGCCCCGCGGCCATGGGCTCCCAGGGCCACGAGATCCGGCTGATCGCGCTCCAGCAGCTCATGGAACACGCCGTCCACGCCGCCCTCGAAGCTCTCCGGCCCGGTTATGCCGTCGGGCAGATCCTCGCTCTCGATCCAAGCCGCGAGGTCCGCCTGCGCCGCCTTGACGAACGGATTGGGCGCATCGCGCGGCAGGCCGCGCGGATGGGGCGCGTGAACCGCATGAAACGC
>JBCCPD010000357.1:0-4285 GCA_039025075.1 Pseudomonadota bacterium
CCCCATCACCGCGCCCTTGGCCTTGGGCGAGAGCTCGTAGTTGATCGACGGGATCAGCGAGAGGGTGAAGAGCCCGTGCGCGATCGTCCCCGCCATCCCCGCCTGGGACTTCGCCCGCTCAGGCGTCATGTGGATGTAGTTGAGGTCGGCCGTGGCGACGCCGAAGGCCTCCACCCGGTCCTGGCTCACCTCCTGCCAGGTGGAGACGCCGATCTCCGTCCCCCTGGCGTCGCGATACTGCGCCGGCGTCCATTCGGGCACGTCGCGCGCCAGCGGGTCCATATCCTCATAGGTGGTCAGATCCAGCGTCATCAGAGCCTCCCCGCTTCGAACAAATCCGGTCCCGTCATGGTCCCCACGCCGCCGTCGAGCGGCAGGATGCAGCCCGTAACGTAGGCCCCCGCGCGCGAGCACAGGAACACCGCCGCCCCCGCCGCATCCGTCGGCGCCCCGAGCCGGCCCAGAGGCACGGTCTGATCCATCGCAGCCTTCTGCTCCTCCGTCCCGGTGGCGAACTCCGTCATCTTCGACGGAAACGGCCCCGGCGCGAAGGCGTTGAACGTGATCCGCCGCCCCGCGCACTCCTTCGCCAGGATCCGCGTCAGATGATGCACCGAGGCCTTGGAGGCCGAGTACGAATAAGGCCCGTCTCCCAACGGCCAGGCCCCCATCACCGAGCCCAGATTGATCACCCGCGCCGGATCGTCGTCCGACCCCGCCGCCTCCAGATCCGGCAGCAGCGTGCGCGTCAGCTCGAACATCCCCGCCACGTTGACCCGAAAAACCTTCTCCCAGGCGTGGTAGGGAAACTCGTCCAGCTTCGCGCCCCAGGTGATGCCGGCATTGTTGACCAGGATCGGAAGACCGTCGGCCCGCTTGCGCACCTCGGCCGCGAGGTCCGCGACCCCGCCCTCGGTGCCGACGTCCCCGGCAAACCCTTCGACCGTCCCTGGCAACCCCAAACCGTTGATCTCAGCCGCCGCCGCCTCGCAGGCCTCGCCCTTGCGCGAGGCGATCAGCACCCGCGCCCCGGCGCCGGCCAGCCCCTCGGCGATCATCCGCCCGATGCCGGTTGCGCCGCCGGTGACCAAGGCGGTCTTGCCGCCCAATCCGAACAGATCGTCCAGATAGCTCATGACGTGTCCCGGCCCTCCCTGCGTCGCCGGGTCTCACGCCCGGGCTTTGACAACATACCCGGTAGTATGTAGTGTGCCTCCCATGGACGCAACCCCCGACGCCCTGGCCCCGGAGCCCGCGCAGGACGCCTCGACCGCGGTCGAGCCCGCGCGCCGCTCCGCCGCCCATAACGAGGTGCTCGCCGCCGCCGCGCTCTCGTTCAAGGAACGCGGCTTCGCCGCCGCCAGCATCGACGACGTCGCCCGCCGCATGGGCGCCACCAAGGGCCGCGTCTACCACTACTACCGCGCCAAGCTGGACCTCTTCGTCGACGTGGTCCGCCACGGGCTCGAAGTCATCCACGCCGACGTGCAGGACGCCGAAGACGCTGCCGGCCCGGCCCCCGCCGCCCGCATGGCCGCCATGGTCCGCGCCCACCTGCGCTCCATCCTGCTCGACCAACCCTTCCACCGCGCCGCCCTCCAGGGCGTCGAGCTCCATCTGACCGTCGCCGCCACCCCCGACCAGCGCGAGGCGCTCGCCGGCGTCATCGCCCTCCGGGACCGCCACCAGCGCGCCTTCGAACGCGTCCTGGCCGAGGGCGTCGCCGCGGGCGACTTCGCCCCCTGCGACGTCAAGCTGCGCACCCGCACGCTCCTCGCCGCCCTCAACGGCCCCGTCGCCTGGTATAGACCCAGGCCGGGGGAGACCGACGGCGACCGAGATCGCCTCATCGACGACATCGCCGGCTTCGCCCTCGCGGGGCTGGCGCCCGACAAGCCCGCAACGACGAACCCCAAAGGGAGGAAAGCATGAACAAGATGTCCGGCGGCGGCGCCGAAATGGCGCTCGGCATGAGCGACCGCATCAAGCCCATCCACGCCCGCGTGGCGGAGATGATCCGCGACGAGATCACCCCCGCCTCAGAGGAATTCCACTCCGAGATCGGCAAGAACGGCGACCGCTGGTCCTACACTCCGCGCATGACCGAGATCCTCGCGGGCCTCAAAAAAAAGGCCCGCGCCGAGAACTTGTGGAACTTCTGGCTCACCGACTCTGAGCGCGGCTGGGGCCTGACCACCGTCGAATACGCCTACCTCGCCGAGGAGATGGGCAAGGCCACCCTCGGGGCCGAGACCTTCAACTGCTCGGCCCCCGACACCGGCAACATGGAGGTGCTGGAGCGCTACGGCACCGACACCCACAAGGAAGAGTGGCTCAAGCCCCTCCTCAACGGCGAAATCCGCTCCGCCTACCTGATGACCGAGCCCGACGTCGCCTCCTCGGACGCCACCAACATGGCCATGACCTGCGAGCGCGACGGCGACGAGTGGGTCATCAACGGCGAGAAGTGGTGGAGCTCGGGCGCCGGCGACCCGCGCTGCAAGATCTACATCACCATGGTCTCGACCCCGTCCCCGGACCGGCCCAAGCACCAGCAGCACTCCATGGTCCTCGTGCCCGCCTCGACCCCCGGCATCACCAAGCTGCGCGCCATGCAGGTCTACGGCGAGGACGACGCCCCCCACGGCCACCTGCACCTCAAGTTCGAGAACGTGCGCGTGCCCGCCGAGAACCTGCTGCTGGGCGAGGGCCGCGGCTTCGAGATCTCCCAGGGCCGCCTCGGCCCGGGCCGCATCCACCACTGCATGCGCGCCATCGGCCAGGCCGAAAAGGCCCTGGCGCTGATGATCAAGCGCGGTCTGGATCGGGAGGCGTTCGGCAAGCAGCTCGTCCATCTCGGCGCCAACTACGACATCATCGCCGAGGCGCGCATGAAGATCGAGCAGGCGCGCCTCCTCTGCCTCAAGGCCGCATGGATGATGGACCAGGGCGACCCGCGCGCCGCGGCGCCGTGGATCTCCATGATCAAGGTGGTTGCGCCCAAGATCGCGACGGAGATCGTGGACGAGGCCATCCAGATGCACGGCGGCGGCGGCATCAGCCAGGACTTTCCGTTGGCCCGCGACTGGACCCACCTGCGCACCCTGCGCCTCGCCGACGGCCCCGACGCGGTCCACCGCCGCCAGGTCGCCCGCCGCGAGCTGCGGTTTCATACGCAGGAAAAGGTCTGACCCGGACCTCGGCGTAAGCGCCCCGATCAGGCGCGCCCGCGAAACCCAAAACACAAGGCCGGCGCAAACGCGCCGGCCTTGCTCGTTCCAACCGTGGAACGCGCCCTCACGCGGCCCCGCGCCGGCGGCGACGCAGGACGGCCAGCGCTGCCGAGCTGGCGGCGAGCAGAACGCCGGCCGCAGGCAGGGGCACTTCGGCGCCGGGCGTCGTGCGGCGCGTGATCGACACGAGGCTGGAGTTCAGGAAGCGGCTGCCGAGGATATCCATCTGCTGCGGCGCCCCGGGACCGGCCGGAACCACGACCCTCGCCGCCTCGCGGGTCAGCACCAGCGTCGTGTTGAACCGCATCAACGCCGCGGGGTCCAAGCTCTCCGGCAGGTCGGTTCCGAAGGTGCCTAGCGGCCTTATGAACCTCATGCCGATGGACTCGTAAATGAACTCGGCGCCCAGCGGCCGGCCCGCGAATGCGTCGTCGAAGCGCGTTTGACCGCCGAAGATGCGCATCTCGCTGTCGCTCGCGAGGTTGGGAAACACTTGTATGAAGCTTGTTTGACCCGGCAGGACCGGGTCGAAGCTCGCCGTGGCGGGCAGGTCGACGGTGATGTCGCCGAAGGGGTAGACGCGAGATCCGGCGGAGGACGGCGAGCCCGGATCGCTCGTATCGTAGGACAGCGATCCGGTGAACCGATCGCCTTCGCCGAGGCCGCCGAACGGGTCCGACAGCAACGCCGCGGCGCCCGCAAGGAAATCGATGCCGGTCGCCAAATCCACTTCGGCGACGAAGTCGTAGGTCACTTCGACCGCCCGCGCGGATGCAGGGACGATCAAAAACGCCGCGCAAGCGGCCGCGATCAGTGTCTTCATGCGGAGTCTCCCCCTGAAATCGCCGCGATGACGTCAGCCTAGGCCCGAAAGCCGAGGCGCGTCAGGCCCCTCTTACCGCCTTCAGCTGCGACGCCGCGCCGCTTCTCTCGCGCGCGCCGCCGTCCTCGCGCGGGGCAGGGTCCAGCCGAAGCAGCGCCGCGCCGTCGCCGGCGGCGCCCTCCGCCCGCTGCAGGTTCGTCACCAGACGCCCCGTGATCAGTCGAATCAG
>JBCCPD010000358.1:0-4273 GCA_039025075.1 Pseudomonadota bacterium
CCCGCAGCAGATCGCCGAGAGCATGCTGAGCGCCGGCCTCGGCCCCGTCATGTTCCTGGTGATCGTGAACGTGATCCTGCTGATCGGCGGTCAGTTCATGGAGCCGTCGGGCCTGCTGATCATCGTGGCGCCGCTGGTGTTTCCGATCGCCATCAGCTTGGGCATCGATCCGATCCACCTGGGCATCATCATGGTGGTGAACATGGAGATCGGGATGATCACGCCCCCGGTGGGGCTGAACCTGTTCGTCACCTCCGGCGTCGCGGGCATGCCGGTCTGGGACGTGGTGAAGGCGGCGGCGCCGTGGCTGATCATCCTGTTCGTCTTCCTGATCATGGTGACCTACATCCCGGTGCTGAGCACGCTGCTGCCCAACTACTTCATGGGACCGGAGATCATCCTTCAGTGAGCCCGCCTCGCTGATGCGGACCTTCGGCGGCAAGGCCGAGGCTCGGCGGCGGGACGATGGAGGGCCAGCCATGACGCATGCTTTGGCGCGCCGGCGGAGAGGCTGGCGCGTCCGCGGGGATCCATGACCGGTCGAGGCGCGCTCTACGCGCTCGCCACGGGGCAGTTCGTGGTGGGGGTCACGTCGTTGTCGGTGGTCGGCATGGTGGCGGAAATGCGCGCCGCGCTGGGCGTCGGCACGGCCGACATAGCGCTTTTGCTTACGGTCTTCGCGGCGACCTACGCGCTGGCGGCGCCGGTGCTGCAGGCGGCGCTGGGCGGCCTGCCGCGACGGGCGCTGATCGTCGGCGCGATGGCGTTGAGCTCGGGCAGCTGCTTCGCGCTCGCCGCGTCGACCGAGTGGTGGATGGTCGCCGGCGCGCGGGTGTTCATGGCTTTGGCGGCGGCGATGATCGGGCCGACGGCGGCGGCCGCGGCGGCGAGCCTCGTGCCGCCGAAGCGCCGCGCCATGGCGCTCAGCATCGTTTTCGGCGGCATCACGCTGAGCAGCGTGGCGGGCATTCCCATGTCGAGTTTTCTCGCCCAGCAGCTGGGCTGGCGGGAGGCTTGGGCGGCCGTCGGCGGCGCGGTTCTGCTCTGCGCGCCCTTCGTGTGGTGGACGGTGCCGAGGGGGAACCGGGGCGAGACGGGATCGGCGCTCGCCCTGCTCGGGGTGCTGGCGAGCCGCGCGCAGGGGCTGACCGTCGGCGCGGTGGCGATGCAGTTCGCCGGGGGCTTCATCCTCTACGGTTTGATCTCCGTCTGGCTGGTGGAGGAGGCGGGACTGCCGCGCGACTGGCTGCCGCCGGTGCTGTTCGGCTACGGCATGACCGGCGTGCTGGCCAACGTCGTCAGCGGCCCGGTCAGCGGCCGGCTGGGGGTGGAGCGAACCATCACGTTGGGCATGGCGGCGACGTGCCTTGGCTGCCTGGGCATGTGGGCCTCGCCCCAGCCTTTGTGGGCGGGGCTGGCGGCGCTGGTCTGCATGGGCGCGTCCTGGCTGATGATCATGGCGCCGATCCAGGCGCGGCTGGTGCGGCTGGCCAAGGCGCGGGCGCAGCTGGCGCTGGCCTTCAACGCCTCGGCGCTTTACGTGGGCATGGCGATCGGGTCGGCGGTGGGCGGCGCGCTTTACGAGCTGGAGGGCGCGGGGGCGCTGCCGCTTTATGCGGCGAGCGGGATCGCGGCGGCGCTGGCGGTGTTCTCCCTCGGTCGGATCGGGGAGCCTGCGGAGGTCGACGAGGGCCCGGCGCCCGGCGCGGTCTGAGCGGTCTGGGCGGTCTGAGACGGATGCGCGCGAAGAGGAGCCTGCGATGAGCCTGCAACGCCCCCCGATCTGCGAGTTCGGCAAGCCGGCGCCGCATTTCATGCTGCCGGACACGGACGGGCAGATCTATTCGTTGGAGGAGTGCCGCGGCCCAAAGGGCACGGTGGTGATGTTCATCTGCAATCATTGCCCTTACGTGGTCGCCGTCGCCGAGCGCTTGACGGCCGAGGCGGATGCGCTGCGCGACATCGGGGTGAGCACGGTGGCGATCTGCTCCAACGACGCGGTCGCCTATCCGGAGGACGCGCCGGAGCGGATGGGGGCCTTCGCGCGGCGCTATGGCTTCCCTTTCCCCTACCTGCATGACGAGAGCCAGAAGGTGGCGCGGGCCTACGGCGCGGTCTGCACGCCGGACTTCTTCGGCTACGATGCGGGGCTGGGGCTGCAGTACCGGGGTCGGCTGGACGCCGCGACGCCGGGGCGCTCCGGCGACGGGCGGCGGGAGCTGTTCGAGGCGATGGCGGCGGTGGCCGAGACCGGTCGGGGGCCGGAGGCGCAGACGCCCTCCATGGGCTGCTCGATCAAGTGGAAGGCGGCGTGAGCCGGCGCTTGGCCACGCCGGTCTTCGCACTGCTGCTGTCCTGCGTCATGTCCTGCCTGGTGTCGGGCGTGGCCACCTATCGCGCCATCGGTCTGCCGCCGGGGTTCTGGGAGCGCTGGCTGGTCGAGGCCTGGCTGCCGTCCTGGGCCGTCGCCTTTCCGGCGGCGTGGCTCTTCGCGCCCCTGGTGCGGCGGATGGTCGAGGCGCTGGTGCGCGAGTGAGCGGCCCGCCGCGGCTGATCTGCGATCTGGACGGCACGCTGGCGGACAGCGCGCCCTCGCTCTGCGCGGCGGGGAACCGGGTGCTGGCGGCGCTGGGCCGCGCGCCGGTGAGCGTGGAGACCTATGTCGGCTTCGTCGGGCGCGGGCAGAGGGTGCAGGTGCAGCGGCTGCTGGAGGCGACGGGCGGCGTGCCGGGCGGCGAGGTCGATCCCTGGCTGCGGCGGTTCCGGGAGCTGTACGACCCGCTGGAGGCCTCGCGCGCCTATCCCGGCGCCGTCGAGGCCGTGGCGGCGCTGCGGGCCGAGGGCTGGCGCGTGGCCGTCTGCACCCAGAAGCCGGAGGGCAAGGCGGAGCGGCTGCTGGCGGGGCTCGGCTTCGCGGTGGATCACGTCGTCGGCGGCGATAGCGTGACCGAGGCGGATGGGGCGGAGGTGTTGAAGCCCGATCCGAGGGTGCTGGAGGCGGCGGCTGGGCCGCTTGGGGACGGGGCGGCGGTCTATGTCGGGGATTCGGAGACGGACGCGCTGACGGCGGCGGCCGGGGCGATGCCGTTCCTGCTGCATCTGGGCGGCTACCGGCAGGGCGAGGTCGCCTGCGCGGCGACGTTCGAGGACTGGGCGGAGGCGCCGGCGCTGGCCCGACGGCTGGCGGGCCTCTGAGTTCAGCTCGGCCGGGGCCGCAGGAGCAGCGCGATCAGAGCCAGCGCCGCGCCGGCGCCGAGGGCGGCGCGCAGGCCCACCTGGTCGGCGAGCGCGCCCAGGCCGAGGGCGCCGAGGGCCGCGCCGCCGATCCCCATGAGGATCCACAGCGACATGACCCGGCCGCGCGTGCCGTCCGGCGTGCCGGTCTGGGTCAGGGACTGGCTGGAGACGCCCACGACGGTGCCGGCCGCGCCGAGGCCGGCCACGGCCAGCAGCGTCGCCGGCCAGCTTTCGATCAGCGCCAGCGACAGCACCAGCATCTGGCCGCAGACCGCCGCGGTCAGGGCGCGGCGCCGCATCTGCGCCGCGTCACGCGCGCCTTTGGCGAGCCAGAGGGAGGAGAGGACCGCGCCTCCGCCGGCCGCCGCCGTCAGGAGGCCGAGGCCCGCGGCGCCTCGGCCATAGAGACCGTCGGCGGCGGCGGGCAGGATCTCCAGGATCCCGCGGCCGGCGAAGGAGAAGAAGAAGGAGACGTAGAAGGCCTCGCGCAGCATCGGCCGGTCGAGGACGAAGGCGCCGCCGCCGCGCAGCTCCTGCGCGAAGCCGGCGAGGCCGCCGGCGGCGGACCTCGCGGCGCGGTCGGGCGGCTGCGCCGGGATCCGCAGCAGAGCCGCCACCTGCGGCGCGAAGCACAGCGTGGCGAGCGTCGTTGCGGCGGCGGCGCCTTGGCCGGCGATCAGCCAGCCGCCCAGCGCAGGCCCAATCATGCGCGTGGCGTTGAAGTTCAGCGCCGTCATCGCCACCGCCTGCGGCAGGTCCGCCTTTGGCACCAGCCGGGGCGCGAGGCTCATGCGCATCGGATGATAGGCGCTCGCCGCCACGCCGGAGGCCAGCGCCAGCGCGGCGAGCGCGGTCAGCGTCAGCAGCCCCGAGGCGGCGAGCGCGGCCAGAACGGCGGCGCAGAGCGCCTGGCCCGACTGCGTGGCCATCATCCCGAGGCGCGGGTCCGACCGGTCCGCCGCCACGCCGAATAGGGGGCCGGAGATCAGCGTCGGCGCGAAGTTGAGGAAGGCCACCGCGCCGGTCCAGCCGGCGG
>JBCCPD010000359.1:0-4257 GCA_039025075.1 Pseudomonadota bacterium
ATGACGGCCTATTCCATCCTGGCGGTGACGCCCACCGACGACGCTTGGATCCCCGACTATATCGGCCCGGCGAACGCTCTCGTGGCCAAGCACGGCGGCAAGTATCTGGCCCGCACCGCGACCCATGAGCAGGTGGAGGGCGAGGACAGCCCCTCCGCCCTGCGCATCGTCATCGAATGGCCGAACGCCGACGCGGCGAAGGCCTTCATGGCGGACCCGGACTACGTCCCGCACCTGAAGGCCCGCACCGCCGGTTCGCGCAGCTTTCACTTCCTGGTGGAAGGCCGGGACGACCTCGCCTGAGCCGCGGCCGCGGCACGCGCGACGCAAGCCCAAACGCGCCCGGACCCGCGGCGCGCCGGGGAGGGCGGGCGGGAGGCGGGCCGCGAGTCCGGCGGCCGTCAGGCCGCTTCGGCGCCGCCCGGCGCGCCGACATGGCGCAGATGGCCGGTCTTGAGCCAGACCCTCAGCCCCGCGGGCCCCGCGGTCAGCCTCGCCGCCTCGCCGTCCGGCACGCGCAGCCAGGCGCCCTCGCGCAAGGCCTCGCCTTCCGCCTCGCCGCCCCCCGCCAGCACCAGCAGCTCCGCCCCGCCCGCGGTGTCGAGCGGGTGGGAGGCGCCGGCCGCCCAGGCCTCGATCCGCACCTCCTCCCGCGCGTCGCGGAACAGGGGCGAGACCGAAACCCCCGGCCGCGCCGCATCCGCCACCGCGCCCAGCTTGTCGGTCGCCACGCGCACATGGGTCCGATCCTCGGGATCCATCTGCCACAGCTTCACGAAGATCACGCAGCCGGGGGCGGAGCGGGGGCTGTGCCGCGACGTGGGCGGGTTGCGGATGTAGCTGCCCGCGGGAAAATCCCCGTGCTCGTCGCTGAAGACGCCCTCCAGCACCACGAACTCTTCGCCGCCGCCATGGACATGGGCGGAGAATTTGGAGTCCGGCGCATAGCGCACCAGGCTCGTGGCCCGCGCCACCTCCTCCCCGATGCGGTCGAGAGGTCGACGGTCGACGCCGGCCATGGGGCTCGGGGTCCACTCGATCTCGTCGGCATGCAGCAGGACGCGGCGGTCGAAGTCGGCGTTGAAGCGCATGGGGCTCTCCCGGTTCCTCGGAGGAGGCCGCAGGTAGGACGCCGCGCCCGGCGCCGCAAGGGCGCCGCTCAGCGCCGGAAAAGGTCGGTGATCCGCTCGATCAGCGTCAGCAGCAGGATCGCGGCGAGGCCGAGCACCACGTAGCGCAGCTCCCACAAGGCGCCGCCGTCCCAGGCGCGGACCTCGCGCAGAAGCCGCAGCTGGTCCCAACCGTACCAGACGGCGGCCGCGGCGAGCAGCGCCAGAAGCGGGGCGAGGATCCGGGCGATCATGGCCGCGCCGCCGAGGCCGGGTCCGCCAGGAACACCATCAGATCGCCGCGCCGCTCGATCCGCCCTTCCAGAGTCACCAGCTGCGCCGTCCAGTCCAGCAGGTCCCGCGGGACCGGCCCGCCCTCGGCCGCGCCCAACAGAAAGAAGACCTCGCCCTCCACCGGCCCGGCGGAGACGAAGACCGGCGGCGCGCCGCCGTCCAGGCACAGCACCGCGCAGGCCTTGTGCGCCAGCCCCGTCCCGGGCCGCATGGCCCCGGCGAGGCACTTGCCGTCGCAGATCTCGCCCGTCAGGCGCCAGCGGCCGAGATCCTCGACCGGCGGCAGAGCCCCCGCGGGCGCCTCCCCCTCCGGCGCCGAGAGGCCGTTGGCGCCGCCCCGCGCCTGGATCATGTCGAGCGCGCCGCGCTTGAGGCCGACGCCGGAGGCGACGGTCACCCGGCCGTGCAGCGCCTCCGCCCGGCCCTGAACGCCGCGCTTGCCCTGTCCCGACAGCAGGATCGCGTCCCCGGGCGCGTAGCGATCCGTCTGCGAGCTCAGCACATGGATCACCGGATAGGGATGCGCGTCGAGCACCCCCGTCACCGTCTGCCGCCCCCAATCGAAGCGGAAGGCGGCCGGCCCCGGATCGTCCTGCGTCGCGCCGAGCAGCCAGCCCAGCGCCGCGAAAAGCAGGATCAGACCGCCGGCGACGCCCATCAGAAACGGGCGCAGAGCATCCGGCGGCGGGGCGAACCCGATGAAGAAGGGTTTTTCTTCTGGGCCGTCCTGGGGCGCGCTCATGCGGCGGCCTCCCGGGCGGGCAGGACCAGGGGCGCTTGATAGGTCCCCGGCGGGTCGGCGTCCCGGTGCACGAAGACCTCTCCGCCCTCCAGCTTCAACCGATAGGTGGGGATCTTCTCCGTGAACGGGGCCGGCGAGCAGCCGTCCTCAGGGCGGTACTGGAACCCGTGCCAGGGGCAGGTGATGCAGCCGTCGATGACCCGCCCCTCCCCCAAAGGCCCGTTCTGGTGCGCGCAGGCGTGGGACACGGCGCTCAGCGCGCCGCCGATGCGGAAGATGGCCGCCCGCTCGTCGGGGCCGACGCGCACCACCGCGGCCCGGTTCTCGGGGATCGCCCGCCAGCCGGGGACCGGGATCCACGCCGCCGCCGGCGCCGCCGGCCCGCGCCGCCAGGCGGCCAGATGCAGCCCCGCCACCGCGAGCGCGCCCGAGACGAAGACGCCCGGAAACGCGGGGTTGGAGACGTCCTGCAGGTAGCCGAGCGCCACATGCCCGACGACCGCGGCATAGGCCGGGTAGATCATCAGATGCAGCGCCTTCCAAACCGGCGGCGTCAGGAACGACAGCCAGAAGTCGTGGGACGTCGCCGCCAGCGCCGCCAGGATCACCAGGGCGAAGACGCCCAGCATCTCGAACGGGAACCCCGCCAGCCGATCCCAGCCCACGGCCGAGGTCAACACCGCCTCCCAGGCCGGCGTCGGCGAAAAGGCATAATACCAGCCCAGCACCGCCGCCGCATGGCTGAAGGCGACCAGGGCCGTCAGCACCCCGAAATGCCGCCGATTGTAAAGCAGCGGCAGAAACCGCGCGTCGAGCCGGGCCAAGGGCCCGATGCACAGGATCAGCGTCAGCATCAGAAAGGCGCAGGAGCCCCAGGCCCGCATGCGCACGACCGCTCCGTCCACCGGCCGCGTCGCGTCGGCCGCGGGACTGCCGTACCAGATGAAGCCCAGCACGTAGGCGGCGACGCAGACCACGAGAACCGCGTCGTAGACCCACTTGTTGCGGGTCCATTGCACGGGAACGTAGCGGACGCTCACTCGCTCGCCCCCGCCTCGCCGGAAGCCTCTCCCGACCCCTCCGGCGCCTCCAGCAGCACCGCCGCCGCATGGCGCGGGCCGTCCTGGCGGATCGCCATCGCCGTCCCCAGAGCCGTCGGCACGAACAGCGCCAGCAGCAGCGCCGCGCCGTCCTGGGCCCGGCGGGGCGGGCGATGGGCGGCGAGGCCGGGCGCCTCGCCCCTCAGCCGCGCGCCCAGCCGCAGCGCCACCAGCGGCCACAGCAGAACCGCCCCGGGCACGAGCAGCAGGCGGAAGGCCCAGGCCCCGCGCGCGTTCTCCTCCGCCGCGCCGGCGCCCCAGAGCACCAGGACCGCCGCGACCGCGAGCCCGATCCAGACCCAGACCTCTCCGAGCAGCAGCCAGGCCCCGGCCGTCATCGCGCCCGGCCCGCCCCCGCCCTCCGGCGAAGGCTCGACGCCCAGACGATTGGTTTCATTGCGTGATCTTCCCTGTCCGAGTCGTCCCGAACCTAGCAGATCGCCCAAGCCGATGCGCCCCCCCAGGGCGCCCCTCGGGCGGCCTGACGGCCGTGGACGCCCGCGGCTCCGCGCCGCTCCCCTCGCCGCAACGCCGCGACCCGGCCCCGGCGCCCCTCCCCAGCCCCGCGCCGAAAAGCGGCCGCGGATCACGGCCGCCCCCCTCGTCCGGCGGTTCTCCCGCGCCGCGGGCGACGCCCCCCGGCGCCCGCGCGCCAAATCGCCCCTCCGCGCCCGCGCGCCAAATCGCCCCTCCGCGCCCCGCGCGCGAAATCGCCGCGCCGCCCGTCGCCCCGACCCGCCGCCGCCCGTCTGGACGGGACCTCCCGGGCGTTCGATACTCCGTCGCCCCTCACGCCCCGCCCTCACGCTCCGCCCGGCGCGCCGCCGCCGCAGCCGTCGCAGCCGAGGGCCCGCCCCCGCCCCCTCCACGGGAGACGACGCCATGACCGCTCTCACCCGCCTCGCCGCGGGCCTGATCGCCGCCGCCGCGGCCTTCGCCCCCTTCGCCCTGCTCGCCCCCGCCGCCTCGGCGCAGGAGCATGTCTTCACGCTGCACCATTTCCTCGGCCCCA
>JBCCPD010000360.1:0-4255 GCA_039025075.1 Pseudomonadota bacterium
CACGCGGACCGTGCGGTCGCAGCGTGCGGCGAGCTCCGGCGCGTGGGTGACCATGACCAGCGTCGCGCCGTGGCGGTCGCGCCCCCGCCTCCCTGCCGCAGCCTCCCGCCCGCCCGCCCCCGCGCGGCAGGGGGGCGACGGCTCGCCGAGCCGCGCATTGCCCCGGCGCGCCCCGCTTCGGCCAGGCTGCGCATCCTCCCCCCCTCCAACGCCGCCGCGCCGCGAGCCCGCCGCGATGCGGCGAAGCGCAGGTCTGATCTCGCCGCGCCGTCCGCCCGCGGCGCCTCGCTTCGGCGCGACAGGCCCGCGACCTCGATCCCGATCCGCAGCCCCAAGCGAACGCTCCCCAAGAAAGCCGGCCCTGAGCCAACCCGCACCGAGCTGACTCGCCGGCTCAGCACGCCGCCCCGCGTCGCGGCATGACCCAAGCCGCGCGGCCGCCCGCGGCGTCCGACCTCCCGCCCCGCCGCGCGACCCGCGCCGCCGCCGACCCCTCCGCCTCCCCGCCCGCCGGACCCCGCGCCCACGCCCGGCCACAGGAGCCTCGCCCATGACCCCCGCCTCCCTCCGCCCCGCCTGGCGCATCGCCCGCCGAGAGCTGCGCGGCGGCCTCAAGGGCTTCGGCGTCTTCCTCGCCTGCCTCGCCCTCGGCGTCGCCGCGATCGCCGCCGTCGGCTCCGTCCGCTCCGCCATCTCCGGCGGTCTCGCGGCCGAAGGCGCCCGCATCCTAGGCGGCGACGCGGAGGCCAAGTTCACCTATCGCGGCGCCGAGCCCGAAGAACGCGCCTGGCTCGACGAAATCGCAACCGAGGTCTCGGAGGTCGTCGATTTCCGCTCCATGGCCGTCCACGACGGCCCGCCTGATGGATCCGGGGGCGGCCCCGAACGCGCCCTCACCCAGGTCAAAGGCGTCGACGCCGCCTACCCCCTGATCGGCGAGGCCGAGCTTTCCGGCGGCCTGACCCTCGCAGACGCCCTCGCCCCCGACGCCCAAGGCCGCTACGGCCTCGTCATGGCCCCCGCCCTCGTCGCCCGCATGGGCCTCGAGATCGGCGATCCGGTCCGCCTCGGCGTCGCCGAATACGAGCTGCGCGCCGAGCTGCTGACCGAGCCCGACAGCGCCTCCGGAGGCTTCGGCCTAGGCCCCCGAACGCTCCTGCTGACCGAGGCGCTCGAAAACTCGGAACTCCTCGCCCCCGGCACCCTCTACGAAGTCGCCTACCGCCTGCGCGTCCCCGAAGGCACGGACCTGAGCGCCGCCGCCGAAGACCTCGCCAAGACCTTCCCCGACGCAGGCATCCGCTGGCGCGACCGGCGCAACGGCGCCCCCGGCGTCGCCAACTTCGTGCAGCGCATCGGCGCCTTCCTGGTGCTGGTGGGCCTGGCCGCCCTCGCCATGGGCGGCGTCGGCGTCTCCGCCGCCGTGCGCAGCTACATGGAGCGCAAGACCGAGACCATCGCCACCCTGAAGACCCTCGGCGCCGAGGGCCGCACCATCTTCGCCGTCTACCTCATCCAGATCGGCCTTCTGGCGCTCGTCGGCATCGCCCTCGGCCTGGCGCTCGGCGCCCTGATCCCCACCGTCCTCGGCCCCCTCTTCGCCGACCGGCTGCCTGTCCCCGCCCTCTTCAAGGTCTATGCCGGACCCTTGTGGGAGGCTGGGCTCTACGGCGTCCTCACCGCCTTCATCTTCGCCCTCTGGCCCCTGGCCCAGGCCCGGGACGTGCGCGCCGCCGCCCTCTACCGCGAGGCCGTCGAAGGCATGCGCGCTCTGCCCCGCGCCGCCTATCTCATCGCCATCGGCGTCCTCTCCGCCGCCCTGGTCGGCCTCGCCGCCTGGTTCTCGGGCGTCTGGCAGCTCGCGCTCGGCTTCGCCGGCGGCGTGGTCGGCGCGCTGATCCTGCTGCGCGCCGCCGCCTGGGGTCTTTCGCGCCTCTCCCGCCGTCTCGCCCGCGCCAAGACCTTGCGCGGCCGCTCCTCCCTGCGCCTGGCGCTGGGCGCCGTCGGAGGCCCGACGGGCGAGACCCCCGGCGTGGTCCTCTCCCTCGGCCTAGGCCTCGCCGTCCTCGCCGCCATCGGCCAGATCGACTGGAACCTTCGTGATATCATCACGAGAGAACTCCCGGACCGCGCCCCGGCCTATTTCTTCGTCGACGTGCAGAACGACCAGCTCCCCGGCTTCCTCGACAGCGCCGAGGCCTTCGAGGGCGTCGAGCAGGTCAACACCGCCCCCATGCTGCGCGGCGTCATCACCCGCCTGAACGACGTCCCCGCCCGCGAGGCGGAGATCGACGAGGGCGCTTCCTGGGTCCTGCGCGGCGACCGAGGCGTCAGCTACGCCGCCGCGATCCCCTCCAACGCCCGGCTCACCGAGGGCGACTGGTGGCCCGAAGACTATGCCGGCCCGCCCCTCGTCTCCTTCGCCGAAGAGGAGGGCCGACAGCTCGGCCTCTCCATCGGCTCCACCGTCACGGTCAACATCCTGGGCCGGGACGTCACCGCCACGGTCGCCAACTTCCGCATCGTCGATTTCTCGGACATGGGCATCAACTTCCTGATGGTCATGAACCCCGGCGTCTTCGCCGGCGCGCCCCACACCCATATCGCCACGGTCTATTCCACCGAGGACGCCGAGGGCCCGCTTCTGCGAGACCTCGCCGGCGCCTATCCCAACATCTCCGCCGTACGGGTCCGCGACGCCGCTCAGCAGCTCTCCGAAGGGCTCGAGGATCTGGCCGCCGCCACCCGCTGGGGCGCCTCCGCCACGCTGATCACCGGGCTGGTGGTTCTGATCGGCGCGGCGGCGGCGGGCGAGCGGCGCCGGGTCTACGAGGCGGCGATCCTCAAGACCGTCGGCGCCTCCCGCGGGCGCATCCTCAAAAGCTTCGCCCTGCGCTCGGCGCTGCTGGGCGCGTCCGCCGCCGGCGTCGCCATCGCCGCGGGGGCGCTCGCCGGCTGGTACGTGATGACCGGCGTCATGCAGGCCTCTTACGTGTTCGAGCCGGTCTCGGCCCTGATCATCGTCGGCGGCGGGGCCGCCGCCTCGCTGCTCGCCGGGCTGCTCTTCGCCCTGCGGCCCCTCGCCGCCCGCCCCGCCCGGGTCCTGCGCGCCCGGGACTGAGGCGCGCGCGGCCGGCCCGCGGCCATCTGCGGGGGAAACCCCGCAGGCGCGGGCGTCCGCCCGCGCGCGCTCGCGTCGCGAGCGCATGGCCGCTTCGCGCTCCATCCGGCGCCGACGCAGACGTTTCGTTCATGCTGCGCGCCGTCGCGCTCCGGCGGTTTTGCCTTGAAACAGGCGCCCGGATTCCCAATATCAGAGGCCAGCGCGGAACATCGGCCCCCAGGACGGGACACGTGCGTCCGCGATCGCTCGAATCCAGCAACCCAAGGGTGCTATTCCATGTCCCAGTACGAGACCCTTCGCCAGACCGGCGCCCGCTCGGCCGCCATCGACGAGGGCCTGCGCGCCTACATGAACCGCGTGTACGCGCTGATGGGCCTCGCCATGGTCATCACCGGCGCCGTCGCCTTCGTCATCGGCACCTCGCCGACGCTGCTCCAGGCCATCTTCAGCACGCCGCTGAAGTGGGTGGTCATGTTCGCCCCCCTCGCCGTCGTCTTCGGCATGGGCGCCATGATCAACCGCATGTCCGCCGGAACCGCCCAGCTGGTGTTCTGGGCGTTCTCGGCGCTGATGGGCGCTTCGATCAGCTTCATCTTCGCCGTCTACACCGGCATCTCCATCGCCCAGACCTTCTTCGTGACCGCCATCGCCTTCGGCGGGCTCAGCCTCTACGGCTACACCACCAAGAAGGACCTCTCCGCGATGGGCACGTTCCTGATCATGGGGGTGATCGGTCTGATCGTGGCGTCGATCGTGAACATCTTCCTGGCCTCCTCGGCCCTGCAGTTCGCGATCTCCACCCTCGGCGTGCTGATCTTCGCGGGCCTCACGGCCTACGACACCCAGCAGATCAAGAACGAGTACCTGTCCATGGCCCGCATGGGCCCGCAGGGCGAGGCCTACATGGCCAAGGGCGCCATCATGGGCGCTCTGCGGCTCTACCTCGACTTCCTGAACATGTTCATGTTCCTCCTGCAGTTCCTCGGCAACCGCGAGTGATCCTCGCGGCAGACTGAAGCCTTCGGGGCCGGCGCGGAAACGCGCCGGCCCTTTTTCTTGGCGGCGCGGCCGCCGGCGACCGACAAGCGAATGGACGCATCATGAGCCTGATCCGCGACTCCCTCACGCCCG
>JBCCPD010000361.1:0-4220 GCA_039025075.1 Pseudomonadota bacterium
CCCCCGCCGCACCGCCCCCCCCCCAGACCGCAACCTGGGCCCCAACGGCGAGCTGTTCCAGCACCCCCCCCCCCGAATCGCCCCCACGCGGGGCGCGGCGGGCGCCGACGGCTACGTCCTGACCTTCGACGACATGACCGACCTCGTCGCCGCCCAACGCATGGCCGCCTGGGGCGACATCGCCCGCCGCATCGCCCACGAGATCAAGAACCCCCTGACCCCCATCCAGCTCTCCGCCGAGCGCCTGAAGTCCAAGTTCGCCAAGGGCCTGGAGGGGCGGGAAAAAGACCGCTTCGAAGGCTACGCCGACATGATCGTCCGCCAGGCGGGCGAGATCGGCCGCATGGTCGACGAATTCTCACGCTTCGCCCGCATGCCCGCGCCCGAGCTGGCCGAAGAGGACCCGACGGAGGTCCTACGCGAGGCCGTCCTCCTGCAAGCCGCCGCCGACACTCCCGTCGCCTTCGAAGCGGACCTGCCCGAAACGCCCCGCCTGGCCCGCCTCGACCGCGGCATGATCACCCAGGCCCTCACGAACCTTCTGAAGAACGCCGGCGAGTCCGTCGAATCCCGCCTGGCCGAGCGCGCCGAGCCCTCCGGCCGCGTCCTCGCGACCCTGACCCACGAGCCCGACGCCGTCGTCATCCGCATCATCGACAACGGCGTCGGCCTGCCGGTTCACGGCCGCTCCCGCCTGCTCGAACCCTACGTGACGACCCGCGACAAAGGCACCGGCCTCGGCCTCGCCATCACCCGCAAGATCGCCGAGGAGCATGGCGGCTCCCTGACCCTCGAAGACGCGCCGCCCGACCCCGCGGCCCCCGAAAACACGCCCCGCGGCGCCATGGCCGTCCTCCGCCTCCCGGCCCCGCCGCCGGCCGCCTGAAGCAGACCAACCAAAACAAAAGACCCGAGCAGGAGAACCCCGGAATGGCCGACATCCTCGTCGTCGACGACGAAGCCGACATCCGCGATCTGGTCGCCGACATCCTCGAAGACGAAGGCCACGCGACCCGCACCGCCCAGGACGCCGACGGCGCCTTCAAGGCCATCGAGGCGCAGCGCCCCGACCTCATCGTCCTGGACATCTGGCTCCAAGGCTCCCGCATGGACGGGATCGAGATCCTCAAGACCGTCAAGCGCAACCAGCCCGACATCCCCATCGTCATCATCTCCGGCCACGGCAACATCGAGGTCGCCGTCGCCGCCGTGAAGCAGGGCGCCTACGACTTCCTGCAAAAGCCCTTCACCACCGACTCCCTGATGCTCACCGCCTCCCGGGCCCTCGAAGCCTCCCGCCTGCGCCGCGAAATCGCGACCTTCCGCGCCGCCGACGCGCGCGAGGCGGAGATCGTCGGCGACAGCCCCGCCGTCGCCGCCCTCCGCGCCAAGCTCGAAAAGGTCGCCCGCACCGCCTCCCGCGTCCTCCTCTCCGGCCCCGCCGGCGCCGGCAAGGAGGTCGCCGCCCGCTACATCCACGCCCGCTCCGACCGCGCCGACGCCCCCTTCGTCGTGGTCAACGCCGCGACCATCGAGCCGCACCTGATGGAGGAGGCCCTCTTCGGCCAGGAACGCGACGGCGCCGCCACCCCCGGCCTCTTCGAAAAGGCCCATGGCGGCGCCCTCTTCATCGACGAGGCGGCGGAGATGCCCGCCGGCGCCCAATCCAAGATCCTGCGCGTCCTCGTCGACCAACGCTTCCAGCGCGCCGGCGGCGCCGACATGGTCCAGGTCGACGTCCGCGTGATCTCCGCCACCTCCCGCGACCTCGAAGGCCTCATCGCCGCCGGCAAGTTCCGCGAGGACCTCTACCACCGCCTCTCCGTCGTGCCCCTCGAAGTCCCCTCCCTCGCCGCGCGGCGCGAGGACATCCCCCTCCTCGCCGCCCATTTCCTCGACCGCCTCTCGCAGTCCGAAGGCCTCGCCCACCGTCCCCTCTCCGCCGACGCCGCCGCCCTCCTGCAGACCCAGAACTGGCCCGGCAACGTCCGCCAGCTGCGCAACATGATGGAGCAGATCCTGATCCTGGGGCAGGGCGAGGGCGCCATCCAGCCCGACGAGCTGCCGCTGGGCGCCGGCCCCGCCTCCGCCGGCGGCGACCCGGCCGCGCTCGCGCCCTCCATGGCGACGCTGCCCCTGCGCGAAGCGCGCGAGCTCTTCGAGCGCGACTACCTCATCGCCCAGATCAACCGCTTCGGCGGCAACATCTCCAAGACCGCCGCCTTCGTCGGCATGGAGCGCTCCGCCCTCCACCGCAAGCTCAAATCCCTCGGCGTCGTCACCACCACCCGAGGCGGCGCCCGCGTCGCCGTCGCCGGCGAAGGCGACGAGGAGGACGCGTGAGCCCCCGCATGGCCGAGACCGTCCCCGACGCCGACCCCGACCCCCGTTTCCGCATCGCCTTCGCCGGCCTCGCCGACCTGCCCGACTGCGCCCTGATCCTCGACGACATGCACCGCCACTACCGCGGAGAGGGCGGCGTCCAAGCCGACCTCCCCGCCGTCGAGACCATCGAGGCCGAGGCCCGCCGCTGGCTGACCGAGACCGAAGGCACCCGCCTCCTCCTCGCCCGCGAAGCCGAAACCGGCGTCCCCGCCGCCCTCGCCTGCCTCGCCGTCCTGCGCCCGGGCCGGGCCCTCCGCGGCCTGGTCTTCGTCAAGGACCTCTACGTGGCCGCCTCCGCCCGCCGCCAAGGCGCCGGCCGCGCCACGCTCGCCTGGATCCTCGCCTGGGCCCGTCGCGAAAATCTCGGCCGCGTCGACCTCACCACCGACGTCGACAACGCCCCCGCCCGCGCCCTCTACGCCTCTCTGGGAGGCGTCGAGCGCCCCGAAGCGGTCTTCCTCCGCTTCGACCTCGCCTGAAGACCGGCCCCGCGCTCAGCCCCGCCGACGCCGCCGCGCCAGACCCAGTCCCGCCAGCCCGGCCGCCAGCAGCCCTGCGGCGCCCGGCAGCGGCACCGGAGCCGCGTTGCGGTCCAGCTCCGGAACGAAGGTGATGTCGTGCAGCGCCCCGGTCGAGAACTGCGCCACCTGCGTCAGCGTCGCGATGTTCGCGACGCCCCCGCCAAGCTCGACCAGCGACACCGTCTCGCCCCCGGCGCCGCCTATTTCCGAGGAGACCAGCGCCAGCTGGTCGGCATCCGGATCCCAGCCCAAGCCGAGCGGATTGCCGCCGGCGAACGCCCAAGAGGTCACCGGCAGAAGCGTGGCCGTGTCGAGCTGCCAGATCTGGGCCTGGTTGTAGGACGTCGAGAACAGCAGCCCGTCGCTGCTGAACGCGATCGCGGCGGCGTTGTTCGCAACGTGACTGCCGTCGACGCCCAGGGCTGACCGCGACGCGTCGACCGGATCGATGATGAACAGTTGCGACGAGGAGTCCCCATAGGTGATCCCCCAGAGGTCTCCCGTCACGGGGTTCACCGCGAGGTCGGTGATCAAGTTGTTGCGGTCGGAGCCCGTCGTGAAGGCCGGCTCCACGACGCTCGACAGCTCCGCGCCGGTGACCGGATCGTGGGAGCGCAGGGTGCCGGGGGTTCGGTCGCGTCCGGTGGGCTGGAACGACCAGATCACGTCCCGCGTCGGATCATAGGCGACGCCGGTCACGCGCGCGTAGGATTCGCGGATGTCCAGCGTGGGTCCGATCGGATCGAGCACGCCGAAGCCGGGATCGATCGAGCCGCCGCCGACGCCCGCCCACGCCACCGCCGTCGCCGATGCCGGCGACGCCATCGCCAAAAAAACCGCGGTCGCGGCCGCCCCTCGAAGTCCCATTACGCGTCTCCGTAAGCAAAACAGGTTTCCTTTAAGTCAACCTTTGCTCGCGCTCACGCCTCCGTCCAGCGCGGCCGACCTCGCCAAGCGCCCCCCTTGGGCGGCAGGCTGGCGGGCCCAGGCGGACGACGTCCGGATCGTCCGCCCGGCGCCGTCCCCATCCTCCGCGAAAACCGCTTCGACCCCTGCGCCGGCTTCGACCTCGCCTCAGGACCGGCGCCGCCCTCAGCCCCGCCGACGCCGCCGCGCCAACCCCAGGCCCGCCAGCCCGGCCGCCAGCAGCCCCGCCGCGCCCGGCAGCGGCACCGGGGCGGCGCTGCGGTCCAGGTCCGGAACGAAGGCGACGTCTTGCAGCACGGCGTTCGATACCTGCGCCACCAGCGTCAGCGTCCCGAAGCCGTCGTCGCCCAACGTCACCCGCGACACCGCATTTCCCTTGCTCGCGAC
>JBCCPD010000362.1:0-4210 GCA_039025075.1 Pseudomonadota bacterium
ATGCACCCCTCCACCAAGGAGACCGCGACGATCGGCGGCTTCATCGCCGGCGGCTCGGGCGGCGTCGGCTCGGTGCGCTGGGGGGCGCTGCGGGATCCCGGCAACATCCTCGCCGTGCGCGTGGCGACTATGGAGGCCGAGCCTCGGATCCTCGAGCTGACCGGCTCGAGCGTGCACCAGGTGCACCACGCCTATGGCGTGAACGGGGTCATCACGCAGTGCACAATGCCGCTGGCGGCGCGGCCCCAGCCCGGGTGGGTGGAGCTGCTTCTGGGCCATGGCGACTGGCTGCATGCGAACCGGTTCGCGGAGCGTGTCGCCCTCGCACAAGGCCTCTGGGTCAAAGAGGTCGGGACGGTGCAGGCCCCTGCGCCGGAAAAGTACTTTCTGCGCCACAGGAAATTCGTCGAGAACGGCGAAAACCTCGCCCTGATCCTCGCCGCCCCGAACGCCGTCGCGCCGTTGCTGGAGATGGCGGGGGGCGAGGGCCTGCGCGTCGCCTTCCGCTCCGACGAGGCGTCGGACGAGGACCGCAAGGGCCTGCCGCACCTGCATCATCTGCTGTGGAACCACACCACTCTGCGGGCGCTTCGCGTGGACCCGGAGATCACCTATCTGCAGGTCGCGTTTTCCGAGCCCGGCCGCCACGAAAAAATCGCGGCCATCGCCGAAAAGTTCCCGGACGAAGTCATCGGCCACAACGAGTTCATGGGGATGGAGGGGCGCATGGAATGCTCCGGCCTCTCCATGGTCCGCTTCACGACCGAAGAGCGCCTCAACGAGATCGTCCAGGCGCACTTGGACCTTGGCTGCCTCAGCTTCTCCCCTCACCACTATACGGTGGAGGAAGGGGGCATGAAGGCCTCCGACCCTTTGCAGCTGGGCTTCAAGGAAAAGCACGACCCCAAGGGCCTCTTGAACCCCGGCAAGATGATCGGGTGGGAGGCGCCGGACTTCGACTATGCGCAGGACTACGCCTATCCGGGCATGATGGCGCCGCCGGCGGCGGAGTGACCGGCGCGCGCCGAGCTTGGGCGAGACCCTGACGGCGCGGCGATCCGGGCCCGGTTGCTGCGTCACGTTCGGCGGGCTCGACCCCGACCGTCACACCAGAAAATCGTCCCCGGTCAGACGCATCGCCTCGCCGTCCAGCGTGACGACGCGGATCACGTGATCCACCGTCCCGTCGTCGTCGGCGTCGATCCGCAAGCGGCCGCGGGCGGCGCGGATCTCGATGCCTTCGAACCCGTCGCCCGCGGCGAAGCGGTCGACCACCCGCACGCCGCCGTCGGCGCTGGCGCCGGTGAAGTCCATGCGGTCGCCCTCGCCGCGCTTGAAGCCCCAGACCCGGTCCACGCCGTCGAGCGCCTCGGCCGTCCAGACGAAGACGTCCGAGCCCTCGCCGCCGCGCAGCTGATCGGTTCCGGCGCCGCCGGCGAGCGTGTCGTCGCCCCGGCCGCCGCGCAGCTGATCGTCGCCCGCGCCGCCTTCGAGCGCGTCGTCGCCGCGCCCGCCGCGCAGATCGTCCGCGCCCTCCTCGCCGAACAGGGCGTCGTCGTCCAGGCCGCCGCCCAGGCGGTCGTCGTCGGCCCCGCCGTAAAGGGCGTCCTCGGCCGCGTCGCCGCGCAGATGATCCTCGCCGGAGCCCCCGTAGAGGCTGTCCTCCTCGCCCCGTCCGCGCAGGACGTCGTCGCCCGGACCGCCGTAGATCAGATCGTCGAGCCCCCCGCCCAGCAGCCGGTCGTCGCCCTCGTTGCCGAGGATCTGGCCGACGACGACGCCGTCGGCGACGGCGCGGTAGACGTCGTCGCCGCCGTCGAGCACCACGTCGCCGAACATCTCGCCGCTGTTGACGACGGTCACGGGCCCCTCCCCATCGCCCCCGACGAACAGCGACTGACGCGAGGCGGTGATCACGCCGGAGTTGCGGATGTAGCTTTCGCCGTCGGAGCCGAAGATCGCGACCGCGATCGTGACGGTTCCGGCCATGTGGCCGTCATTCTCGAGGTGCAGCGGATAGTCGGTCGATCGGACCGCGGTGCTGCCCTCCATATAGCCGGTATTGCGGACCGTGTTTATGTCGCCGCGTCCTATGGCGTTGGAAACGTTGCCTAGTAAAACAGCGCCGTAAATGACCCCGGCATTCGAGACCTCGGCCCCGTCGCCATTGATGACGATGCTCTCCAGCTTGGAGGTGATCTGGCCGAAGTTGGCGAGCTCGTTGCTTCGGCCCTGCATCAAGATGGCCCCGAACTCTCCCCGAACCAGCCCGTCCTTTCCGACCGTGACGAGGTTGCGGCCGAGGTCGTCGCGTGACTCGTCGACCCCTCCGAGAACGATGGTGTCGTTCAAGCCGAAGACGACGGCGCCGTAGATATGGACGGCCAAGCCGAAGTCGTCGTCGTCGGTGTTCGTGATTACGTTCGTGACGTTCACGCCGGGCATGACGAAGATCTCGTCATTCCGTCGTCCTGCGATGGCGGTGGAGGTGTCTTCGGTCACGAAGATGTCGGTCATCGGCTTTCCCCTTCTGGCCGACCACCCCGCCGGCCGATTGAATGCAATGACGAGACGTTAACCGATTCGTCGCGGCGCTTCCAAGCTTTGGAAGGCTATCGGCCGGGCAGCTGCCGCAGGATGGTCTCCTCGACCAGGGCGTGCAGGTCCGAGACGTAGCCGCCGCTGCGCGCGGGCCGCATGGGGTCGGAGGAGATGGCGACGGAAAGGCGCTCTTCGGCGAAGACGTAGAGCATCTGCCCGCCATAGCCGCGGCCATAGGCCACCGGCCGGCCGCCAAGCTCGCGCAGGAACCAGCCGTACCCGTAGAGGTCGCCCGACCAGGGCGAGCGGGCGCGCGGCGTCCAGGACGCTTCGATCCAGGCGCGGGGGACGATCTGGGTCCCCTCCCAGACCCCGCCCGCGGCGATCATGGCGCCCAGGCGCGCCAACGCCACGGGGGACAGCGCCATCTCGTTGCCGCCCATGAACCGGCCCTGCGGATCGCGGGTCCAGGGCGGGATCTCGATCCCCAGGGGCCGCGCCAGCCCGTCGCGCGCCAGCTGATGCAGGCTGCGCCCTGCGACGCGCGACAGCACCGCGCCGAGCACGTGGAACGTGCCGGTCGAGTACTGGAACGCCGCGCCGGGCGCCGCGACCATGGGGCGGGAGAGCGCGTAGGCCACCCAGTCGCGGCTTTGCACCCACGGGCCGTATCCGGCGCCCGAGGTCCGCTCCAGCCCCGCGGTCATGGTCAGCAGATGCGCGACGGCGATGTCGGCGACCCGGCGGTCGGCGCCGAGCGGGATCAGCTCGGGCGCCACGTCGCCCAGCCGCGCCTCGGGCCCCGGCAGGGCGCCGGCGTCGATGGCGAGGCCGGTCAGCAGCGCCACCAGGGTCTTGGAGACCGATTTGACGTTGGCGAGGCGGTCGGGGCGCCGGCCGCGGAAGCCCTGGGCGAAGGCCGGCGCGCCGTCGAGATGGATCGCCAGGGCGTGCAGCTGGTCGAGCGAGGCGGCGCGGCGCGCGGCCTCCGACCAGTCCGGCGCGGCGGAGGCGCGCGCCGCGGCCGACGGCAGGGCGAGCGCCGCAGGCGCGGCGGCGAGCCCGGCGAGGACGCGGCGGCGGCCGATGCGGGGGCGGGAGGCTGGGAAGGCGGAGTAGGTGGAGGAGGCGGGCGAGGTCATGCGGTCTCTTTCGCGCGATGGGGCGACGCCCTGCGAGCTAAGCGCGGCGCCGGCGCGGGCCAACCCCGGCTCACGCGACGGCGAAGCGGTCGGCGCCGCGCCCCTCTCAGCCGAGCCAGCGGATCAGACGGCGCCGCAGGCGGCCCGGCAGCCGCGCGGGCCAGCCGGCCCGGCCGAAGCGCAAGCGCATCTCCAGCTTCAGACGCAGGCGCCGCAGCGGGCCGAAGGGGGCGGCGTTCAGCGCCGCCTCGGCGTCGTCGAGCATCGCCTCCCAGGTCGCGGCGTCGGAGGGCCAGCCGGCGCTGATGCCGGTGTCGAGCAGGCGCTTGACGTAGAGCGGCTCGGCCAGGCGCAGGATCGGCCCTTGCGCGTAGAGCCTCAGCATGAGCGGCCAGTCGGCCTGGAAGTCGCCCCCCGCATGGCGGCGAAGGCCGCCGATGCGCCGGTGCAGCTCGGTGGGGATCAGGCCTTTGTTGGGCACGCAGGATCCGTTGCGTCGGCGGATCGCGGCCAGGACCTGGTCGAAG
>JBCCPD010000363.1:0-4202 GCA_039025075.1 Pseudomonadota bacterium
GACAGGGCCGCCGCCTCAGGCAAGGACGGCCGCGTCTGCACGCCCACGCCCACCACGGCCAGCGGCACGCCGATCACGATCAGAACCAGCAGCCAGAGGATCAACCTGCGCATTCGAACCTCCTACCCAAGCCCCGCGCCGGCCCGGGCGTGCGGTCCGCCCCCCGGCCGGTCCGCGCCTCGCGCCTCGAACGCCGCCCGCTCGACGCCGCCGCCGACGGCGAGTCGCCCGGGCGGCAGACTAGACCCGGCCGCCCGCCCCCTGTCCACCGCCCGGCGCGCGCCCGCTCATGCCCACTCGGTCCAATAGCCGTGGAAGGAGGTGCGCGCGACCTCCCGCGTCTCGCCCCCGGGCCAGACCGTCGCCGTCGCCGCGGCCGAGCCGGGCGTCGCGTCCGCCTCCATGGCGATCAGCGCGAACGGCCTTTCGCGGGTCGCCCGCGCCCCGGCCGCCGCCACCGCGGCGTCGAGCGCCGCCTGCGTCGCCGCCGGCAGGTACTGCTTCATGATCGAGTGCCACAGCACCCGGCCGCGCCCCTCCGCCTGCGGCTCGGCCAGGCGCCGCGCGGCCCACTCGGCCGCATCGGCCCGCTCCACCCGCCAGTCCTGCGCCGCGGCATGGTCCAGCGCCGCCTCCAGCAGCGCGCGGCGCTCCGGCTGATCGGGCCAGATATAGGCCATCATCCGCGCCCTCTGCGCCGGATCGCTCGGATCGATGGGGGCCAGATCGCACCCCGCCCGCGCCTCCACCGCAAAGTCCCGCAGCGTCGGCGCCGCGCCGCGCCAGTCGCTCTCCAGCCGCACGGCCGAGCCCTCGGGGCCCCAGGCGCGCCCCTCCCCCAGCTCGAACCGATAGCCGTCGAAGCCGAGCCCCAGGCCGGCCGAGGCGCCGATCTCCAGCACCTCGACCCGGTCCCAGCCCAGGCCGCAGATCGCCCCCATCAGAACGCCCGAGCGCCGCGCCTCGTTGGTCTGCGGCGCCCCGTCGAGCCACCGGTCGACCGAGGCGTCATGGGCCTCGATGGCCGCGACCGCCGCCTCGACGGCCCCCGTCCCATCGCCGCCGAGCCCCGGCCAGACCGCCGCCAGCCCCGGCGCCTCGCCGCCCCGCGCCAAAGCGTTCAAAGCCCCCGCCAGCCGCAACGCCACCGCGTCGGCGACGTAGTCGCCGGGCCAGCTCAGCGCCCGCGCCCCGACCCGCGTCGCCGGGTCCAGCCGCCGCGCGAGCGCCGGCAGGAACGCCCCCAGAAACGGCGAGCCCAAGGCCGCGCAGGCCCGCGCCTGGGTCTCGAAATGCGCGATCGCCTCGTCCCTCCGGTCCGCCATCCGCCTCGTCCTCCGCAATCCTGTCCGGCGCGACCAGACCCGCCCGCCGCGCCCGAGGCAAGCGGCGCGCTCCCGCCCGTCGGCTGCGCGGCGAAGCCGCTTGCCTCCCGTTGGGCCGGCGCGGCCCGGCGGGGCCTTCGGCCTGTCGCCGGGCTGCGCGGCGCCTGGAATGGCGGACGGCGGCGCAAGCGGAGAAGAAGATCGCCGTTTGCTGGGGAAGGCCCGCAGGGGGCCTTGATCGAGCGTCCGCCGAGTCGTCCTCCGGCGTTCAACGCCAAGTCTGGCGGGGCCTCAAGGCCGAGCCGGCCTGAAGAAGGCCGGTCGCTCCGCTGCGCTGCGCGAGCCTTGACCCGGCGGACGACTCGGCTCGCGCAAATCCCGGGGCGGCGCGCGGAGCCAAAGGGCGGGGGGTCTCCCAGCCGCGCTCGCCGGCGCTCGCCTCCCGACTGGCCTTCCCCGCCCGCCCGTAGCATCTCCCGCTGATGCAAGGACCTCTCGCCGACCTCATCGCCCGGCATGCCGGGCCCGGGCGTCTCGTCTGGATCGGCGTGCGCCCCGCCCGCCTCGCGCCCGTCATATCCCTCGACGCCGTCGACGTCGCTCCCTCCGGCCTCTCCGGAGATCACGCCCGCCCCGGCAAGCGCGCGGTCGCCCTGATCCAGGCCGAGCACCTGCCGGTCATCCGCGCCCTCGCCCGCGCGCCCCACGCCCGCTTCGAGGACCTGCGCCGCAACCTCGCCGTCGAGGGCGTCAACCTCGCCGCTCTGCGCGGTCGAGAGGTCGCGGTGGGCTCGGCCAGGCTCCGCATCGCCGGCCCCTGCGCCCCCTGTTCGCGCATGAAGTCGCCCTCGGCCCCGGCGGCTACTCCGCCCTGCGCGGCCATGGCGGCGTGGTGGCCGAGGTGCTCGTCCCCGGCCGCGCCGTCCTCGGCGACCCGGTCCTGCCCCTCTGAACCCCCCTTCCGACCTCCACCCGAAGGCCCCGCCCCATGGACCCGGCCCTCCGCGCCCGCTACCTCTCCCGCCAACCAAGAACCCAGACGCGAGGAGACGCCCAATGCGCGCCATGATGCTCAACGAGTTGAACCGACCCCTCGCGCTGGAGGACCGTCCCCTCCCCGAGCCCGGCCCCGGCCAGGTCCGGCTCCGCCTCGAAGCCTGCGGCGTCAACTTCGCCGACACGCTCATCGTGCAGGGCAAGTACCAGGAAAAGCCGCCCCTTCCCTTCGCCCCCGGCGCCGAGGTCTGCGGCGTGGTCGACGCGGTCGGAGAGGGCGCGGACCTCGCGCAGGGGACCCGCGTCGCCGCCCTCATCGGCGCCGGCGGCTTCGCCGAATACGCCCTCGCCGACGCCGTCGCCTGCGTGCCCGTGCCCGAGGGCATGCCGCCCGAGCAGGCCGCCGGCTTCCTCATCGCCTACGGCACCTCCCATGTGGGCCTGGAGCATCGCGCCCGGCTCCAGCCCGGCGAAACGCTCCTGGTGCTCGGCGCCGCGGGCGGAGTCGGCCTGACCGCCGTTGAGATCGGCAAGGTCATGGGCGCCACCGTCATCGCCTGCGCCCGCGGCGCCGACCGGCTCGCCATCGCCAAGGAAAAAGGCGCCGACCACCTGCTCGACTCCGAAACCGCCGACATCAAGGCCGAGTGCCGCGCCTTGGGCGGCGTCGACGTCTGCTACGACCCCGTCGGCGGCGAGCAGTTCCGCGCCGCCCTCTCGGCGATGAAATGGGAGGGCCGGATGCTGCCCCTGGGCTTCGCCTCCGGCGAGATCCCGCAGATCCCGGCCAACCTGGTGCTGGTCAAGAACATCTCGATCCTCGGCCTCTACTGGGGCGCCTACAAGAAGAACGGACCCAAGGTGCTGACCGACAGCCTGAAGACGCTCTTCGGCTGGTGGCAGGAGGGCAAGATCACGCCCCACATTTCCCACGTTTTGCCCTTGGAGCAGGCCGCCGAAGGCCTCGACCTGCTGCGCGAGCGCAAGGCCACGGGCAAGGTCGTCATCAAGACCACCTGACGGCGGGGCTCCAGCGGGGTCTCGCCTCCGGGGCATCGAGCCCCATCGGCTCGCGCGCATTCGCGCGGACGCCTGGAATGGCCGGGCTTGTTCTGGCTTTGAGGAAGATCGCCGTTTGCTGGGGAAGAGCCGCAGGGGCTCTTCACCGAGCGTCCGCCGAGTCGCCCCGCGCCTCAAGGCCAAGCCGCGCGGGGCGCGGTCGCTCCGCTGCGCTGCGCGAGCCTTGACCCGCGGGACAACTCGGCTCGCGCGTGCAATCGACGGCGGCGACGACCCGTAGGACAGGGCTCGACCGGCCGCCCGTCGCCCTCTGTCCGCCGCGTCGCCAGCGACGCCTACTCCGCCGCCACGCGACCCTCGGCGCCGCCGGCATAGGCGCTGCGCACGAACTCCGCCAACGCCTCCATCGGAGGCGATCCCGCGCCCTCGGCCCGATACATGTTGATCTGGACCGAGGGCAGATCCGGCAGCGCGGCGCCGCGGATCACCTCCAGCTGCGGCGGCGCCGCCGTCGCCACCGCCGCATGCACCGCCAGATCCGCCGACACCGTCGCCTCGATCGTGCGCGTGCTCTGCGAGGTCACGCCCATCTCCCACTCGATCCCCGCCGCATCCAGCGCCGCCTGGGTCGCGCCGCGGAAGATGCAGCCGTCCTCGAAGGCCAGCCGCAGCGGACGCGCCTTCCAGGCCGACCCGCCCGGCGCCCCCACCCAGACCAAAGGCGAGCGCTCCAGCGTCTCGCCCCCGGCCCGGCGCTCGCTCTCCGTGGTCAGGATCAGGTCCGCCTCGCCGCGTCCGCGCAGCTCATGCAGGCGCCGCGTATAGCTCGACAGCAGCGTCACCTTCACCCGCGGATACTCC
>JBCCPD010000364.1:0-4180 GCA_039025075.1 Pseudomonadota bacterium
CGCGGGCCACGAGGTGGTGGAGACGGTCCTGACCCTTCAGGACGTCCGCGACGCCGACGAGGCGTTCTCCACCGGCAACGCCAACAAGATCGTGCCCATCGTCGCTTTCGACGACCGCGAATACGGCCTCGGCCCCGTCGCGGCCGAAGTGCGCAAGCGCTACTGGGACTACGCGCACGAGGGCTGAAGGGCGCCGAAACCGGCGGCGGAACGGCCTCGTCGTTCAGCGAGGGATCTGGGCCCCTCGCCGCAATTCAGCCGTGTTTCGTTGGACTTAGGTCTCGACGCCCCGTCCGCCCCTTGCGGCCGAAGATGAACTGCGCGACCAACGAGCCTGTCGCACGACGGAGGCGACGACGGCTCTGAGGGGGGGCGCGCCATGGCTTTGCCGAGTTTCGACGGACCGCAGGCGCTGGCCTCCGATCCAGGATTTTCGACCTTCGCGCCGATCGTGATCGCGCTCGGGACCGGCGGCTTCGCCGTGGTCTGGCAGGGCTTCGCCGGCGCCGCGGAAGACCCGGATCGAGGGCCGACGGTCCTCGCGCGCCTCTTCGATGCGGACCGCGCGCCCTTGGGCGACGTCTTCGCGGTGCCGGCGGACCTGACGGGCTCGCAATCGAACTTCCAGGCCTCTGGAACCGCCGACGGCGGCTTCGCGGTGGCCTTCGGCCATGTGCCCGCGGACGACGGCTCGGTCGGCGACCCGGCCGTGACGACCCGGATCGCGCGCTTCGACTCCGCCGGAGTCCGCGTCGGCGCGGCGGATGCGGAGATCGACTCGCGCGGGCTGGTCGGACTCGCCGGGCTCGACGACGGCCGCCTGTCAGCGCTGTTCGTGGATTTCGACATCGACGGGTTCGAGGGCGCGGTCCTCGCCGCCGACAACGCGGTCGAGACGGGACCGACCGTGGTCGCGCCGGGCGTCAGCAGCGTCGGGGCGGCCAACATCCTTTCCGCCGTGGGCGACCGGGCGGCCTTCGTCGCCGTGTCGCCCGGAACGCCGTCGGGCGGGGCCGAGACGATCGACGCGGTCCTGCACCTGTTCGACAAGAACGGCGCGACGACCAGCGTCCCTCTGCTGAACGACGCGCCGCGGGCCCAGGTCTTCTCCGCCGTGCTGCCCGACGGGCGGGCGGTGCTGATCCTCTCGACGGTCTCGGAGGATTTTCAGACCCAGACGCGGGAGGTGAAGGTCTTCTCGGCGGCCGGCGCGGAGCTGTCGAGCGTCGCGCTCGACCCGATCACCGGCGGCGGCTCGGTGATGCAGGTCTTCCCCGAACCGGAGGGCGGCTTCTACATCACCTATCTCGACGGCGACGCGTCGTCCGAGCCGTTCTTCGACGCCTTTGCGGTCAAGATCGGCCCGGACGGGCGGCAGGACGGCGAGGATTTCCGGGTGCACCGGGACCCGTCCGGGTGGCAGTCCCGCCCCTCGGGCGACGTGATCGACGACGGCGACGTCGTCTTCGCCTTCGAGACGAACGAGACCGCCGTGACCCCGTCGCGGATCGAGCTGCAGGGCTTCGACCCGTCGGGCGACACGGCGGGATCGGCGCCGACCGACATCGCCCTCGACGGCGGTCCGCTGACGGTGGGGGAGGCGGGCCGAACGGTCGGGCGCCTCACCGCTCAGGACGCGGACGCGGGCGATGCGTTCGAGTTCGAGCTGGTGAGCGGCGCGCCGTTCTTCGAGATCCAAGGCGACCAGCTGATCGTGCCGGAGCGCTTCACCGTCGACGCGTTCTCCTTCAATCAGGTGACGGTTCGCGTCACCGACTCCCAGTTCAACATCTTCGAGGAGACGTTGCAGATCGAGGTCGACGACCCCAGCGGAGGCGGCGGCGACGAGCCGGTGGTCTGGCGCGGCTCCGGCCGGAGGGACGTGCGGGACGGCGGGTCCGGCGACGACGACCTCAGGGGGCGCGGCGGGAACGACGTCCTGGGCGGTCTGGGCGGGAGCGACCGGATCGACGGCGGAGGCGGCAAGGACCGTCTGCGCGGCGGGGCGGGCAAAGACCGGCTCGACGGCGGCGGCGGCTCGGATCGGATCGACGGCGGCGGCGGGAACGACCTGATCATCGGCGGCAAGGGCTCCGACAGGATGACCGGCGGCGGCGGCCGCGACGTCTTCCGCCTCAAGCAGGGCCACGGGCGCAAGGACGTGATCACCGACTTCGGCGGACGCGACAAGATCGAGATCACCAAGGGCGCGGAGCGGTTCAAGGACCTGACGATCCGCGACCGGGGCGACGACGTCCATGTGAGCTACAAGCGGGGCAAGGTGATCTTGGAAGACGTGGAGCCGCGGGAGATCACGTCGGGCGACTTCATCTTCTGACGCCGAAGCCGACGCGTCGGGCGGTCAGGCGTCGTCCTTCGCGGCGGCGGTCAGGTGCGGTTGCGCACGATCCGGCGCAGGCGCGCCGGGTTGAGCATCGCCCGCAGGCCGTGGACCAGAGTCTCCCACGTGGTCACCGCATCCCACCAGCCGCGGCCGAAATCGGCCCGGTCGCGGCGCGCCGCCAGCTCCGGGTCCGCGGCGGCGGCCAGAGCGTCCTGCGCCCAAGCGCGGGAGGCGGCGCGGGCGGCGACCGACGGATCCTCCCAGATCCGGCCCATCAGCGCGGCGTAGCCGTCGAAGGCCGCCCGCTCAGCCCCGCCGTCCATGCGCCGGCGCGCGCCTTCCAGCGTGGCGCCCGCCTCCAGCAGCCGCCGCCAGTCCAGCGCTTCGCGCAGACGCACCCGGCGGCGCGGCCAGCCGCGGTCGGAGACCTGAGCATGGCGCACCAGATGGGCCAGCCGGTCGTCGGGGGTCAGAACGCGCAGCCCCGGCAGGGCCGAGGCGCGCGCGCCCTCCAAAGCCCGCATCATCGGGCCGTGCCGGCGCCAGTCCATGCGGGTGTGCAGCTCGATCGCCACGCCGGGCCGGGCGGGCGTCAGAGCGGGAAAGTGGTAGTCGGTCGGCACGTAGGCCTCAGGGTCCGCCGCGGCGTAGCCGACCTCCTCCAGCGCGCGGACCGCGCGGGGCAGCGCGTCGGCGTCGACCAGCAGATCGAGATCCACCAGGCGCCGCCAGGGAACCGGCGCGCCGCCCGCATCGGCCAGAAACGCCGCGCCCTTCAAGGCGATGGCGGAGAGACCGGCGCCGGCCAGCGCTTCGGCCGCCTCGCGCGCCTGCTCGGCGACCCGTTCGGCGCGGGCGCGCTCCTGCGCCAGGATCGGATCGATCAGCATCGCCGCCGCGGCCTCCGGCAGGGCGCCGCGCAGGGCGCTCGCCACGGGCCAGGCGATCTCCAACGCCTCGGCGACGCGCAGAATGTCGAGCACCGGGGCCTCAGGCGCCGCGGCCCGCCGCTCATCGGCCCAGGCGCGCAAAAGCGCCAGCGCCGCGTCGAACGTAGCCGGCCGGGCCGAAGCGCTGGGGACGACGGCGCCCAAGCCGCTAGCCCTTGAACTCCGGCCAGACGGCGCGGCGCTTGTCGAAGAACGCGGCGATGCCTTCGACGGCGCTCGCCGTCTCCCAGGTGTCCGCCAGCCGCTTCGCCGTCTCCGCCATCAACGCCTCGTCGATCCGCGGACCCAGCATCCGCACCAGCCGCTTGGAGGCCGCCACCGCCTCGGGCGCCGCGGCCAGGTAGGGCTTCACCTCGAACTCCACCGCCTCGTCCAGAGCCGCCGGGGCCACCGCGCGGGCGGCGAGCCCCAGCTCCACCGCCTCCTCCGCCCCGAAGAGCCGGGCGGAGAAGAACACGCGGCGGGCCCGCGCTTCGCCCATCCTGGCGACGACATAAGGCGAAATCGTTGCTGGAATAAGACCGAGACGTACCTCGGTCAGTCCGAATTTCGCGCCTTTCGCCGCGACCGCCACGTCGCAGACGCTCATCATGCCGATGCCGCCGCCGAAGGCCTGGCCGTTGATCCGGCCGATCAAAGGCTTGTCCATGGAATTGAGCGCGCCGAGCATGCGGGCGAACTTCATCGCCTCCTCCATGCGTTGGACGCGGGTGGCGTCCATCTGCAGGCGCATCCAGCCCAGATCGCCGCCGGCGCAGAAGCTCTCGCCCTCGCCCGTCAGCACAGCGACGCGCACCTTGGGATCGGCGTCGAGCTCCGCGACGGCGGCCGCCAGCTCCACCGTCATCTCGCCGGACAGCGCGTTGTGCTTGTCGGGCCGGGCCAG
>JBCCPD010000365.1:0-4176 GCA_039025075.1 Pseudomonadota bacterium
CTCGACGCCCCCGAGCGGCGGGTTTCGCGCAACCTTCGAGGCGGGCGCGAGGGCGGTTTCCAGGCGAGCGGCGAGGGCGTCGATGCCGGCGTCCATGCCGAACTCGGCGCGCAGGCGGGCCAGGGCGGCCTCGGCCAGGGCGGCGCGGCCCGGCGCGTCGGCGGCGAGCGCGGCGAGGCGGGCGGCGAAGGCGGGCGGATCGCCGGGGGGCGCGAGGGCGCCGTGGACGCCGTCCTCGATGAATTCGGGGATCGCCGAGACCGCGGTGGAGAGGATCGGCAGACGCTGGGACGCCGCCTCCATCAGCACGTTGGGCAGACCGTCGCGGTCGCCGTCGGCGGCGATCTTGGAGGGCAGAACGAAGAGGTCGGCGGCGCGCAGCTCGGCCACGACCTCGGTCTGGTCGCGCTTGCCGAGCCAGTCGATGCGCTGCGCCAGCCCCAAGCGCGCGGCCTGACCCTTGAGCCGGTCGCCCAGAGGCCCGCCGCCCACATGGCGCAGGCGCCAGTCGAGATCGGGCGGCAGAAGGGCCAGCGCCGCCAGCAGGTCGTCATAGCCCTTCTTGGCCACCAGGCGGCCGACCGAAAGCAGGCGCAGCGGCGCGCCGGCGGACGCCGCGGCGGCGGACGAGGGCGTTCGCTCAGGCGGGTCGGGAAACCGCGACAGGTCGAGCCCGTGATAGACCAGATCGAGCGCCTCGGGCCGCGGCGAGAGGGCGCGCAGGTGGGCGGCGGCGAAAGCGGTGCAGGTCGCGCCGAACTCCGCCTCGGCCAGCTTTTCCGTCGTCTCCCAATCGGGCGTGGTCCAGATGTCCTTGGCATGGGCCGAAAACCCCCAGCGCAGGCCGCGCATCAGGGCGGCGTAGCGGGCGACGGAGGCCGGGGTGTGCAGGAAATGGACGTAGAGGAAGCGGGTCGCCGCCGGTAGCTCGGCCGCCAGGACCATCGCCTGGCCCCAGCGGCGCAGGCGGTTGCGGCTGCGGTCGCGGCGAAGGTCGCGCAGCCAGATCGCGCGCGCCGCCGCATAGCCCGGCAGGCGCCGCGCCGCGCGCCAGCCGCGCAGGACGCGCAGAGGCTCCTCATGCAGGTATTCGGGCAGGTAGCGGGACCGGGCCGTCACCCGGCGGTGCAGAGGGTGGGTGCGGTCGTCATAGGGGTGGCGCAGCGACCATATGTCGAAGGAGAAGCCGCGGGCCTCCAGCGCCGCGAGCTCCTGCGCCACGAAGGTCTCCGACAGGCGCGGCCAGCCCTTCACCACGACCGCGAGGGCCGGGCCGTCCTGCCGCGCCATGGGCCGTCAGCCTCCCGCGGCGCGGATCAGCTGCGCGGGGGAGGGGCGCAGATCCTCGGCCGGCTGGGGGAAGGCCAGGGCGGCCCTGGCGGCGACCCTGTCGAGCCCGTCCAGAAGACCGGCGGCCTCGACGGCGGACGGACGCGGCTGAGCGGCGAGACCGCGGATCGCGCGGGCCATGGTCTGCGGCGCCTCGCCGTCGCGCGGCGCGTGGAGCATGCGCGCCAAGCCCAGACGCTCGGCCGCCTCGGCGCGGATCAGCTGCTCCAGCCGCGGATGGGTGCGGGGCGAGATCACGGCCGGCTTGTCGAGGCTGAGGATCTCGCAGAACGTGTTGTAGCCGCCCATGGCGACGACGCCGCTCGCCTCGTCCAGCAGACGCTCCATGCGCGGATCGAAGGAGGCGGTGGTCACGCGGCCCTTCAGGGCGGCGGCGCGGCGATCGAACTCGGCCCGCGCCTCGTAGGGCAGGAAGGGGCCGTAGACGATGAAGGCCAGAGGCTCCAACGCGCGGTCGGCCTCGTAGGCGCGCAGCACCCAGTCGATCAGAGGTGCGCCGTCGCCGCCGCCGCCGGGCGTGACGAGCACGTAGGGCCGGTCGGGCGCCGCATCGCCCAGATCGTCGGGCCAGTCGGGCGCCTCGCGCCGCAGATAGCCGGTGTAGCGCACGCGCTCGAGAATGCGGTCCGGCAGGCCGAGACCGTCCAGAGGGCGGCAGATGTCGGGCAGGCCGTAGACCCAGACCTCGTCGAAAAAGCGCTCGATGGCCTCGAGATGGCCTTTCCGGCGCCATTCCTCCGCCAGCGCCCGCGGCTCGTCCAGCACGTCGCGCACGCCCAGCACGATGCGCGCGTTCCGGGCGCGGGCCTGGGCGAGCGTGTCCGACAGCTCGTTGCGGAAGCCCCAGGCCTCCTTGTCGACGATCAGAAGCGGGGCGCCGAAGGCGGCGTCGGCGGCGGAGATCAGCGCGGCGCGCAGGGCCACGGTCTCGTCCAGCGGCAGCCCCAGATTGTGGGAGGCGTAGGCCCCGTCGGAGAGCTTCACCACCCCCGGCAGGCGCACGTGGTCCACCCTGTCGGGAAAGTCGAAGCGTCCGGCGATGGGAGAGCCGGTGACGATCAGCGCGGCGGCGTCGGGGTCGGCGGCGGTCAGCGCCGTGGCGATGGCCCGCGCCCGGCGCAGGTGGCCCAGGCCGAAGGTGTCGTGGCTGTAGAGGAGCGCGCGGCGCGGCGCGCCCGCGGAGGGGGCGCGGCCGTCGGTCGCCGAGATGGCCGGGCGCTTCATCACGCTGTCGCTCCCCCGCTTGGCGCGTGGAGGCCGCAGCGGTCGAGGTCGAAAACGCGGCCGAGGCGGACGCTACACGCTTCGCTGCGCGCGCGAAAGCGCCATGCGGCGCCCGGGTCGGGCGGCGCGGCGCGAACGACACGGCGACGGCGCGGCGCGAACGACACGGCGACGGCGCGGCGCTCGGCAGCGGTGATCGGGGAGGATGCGGACACGGCGAAAGCTCGGTATGATAGGAACCATGAGCAAGCGTTCTTCCCGTTTCGACCTGCGCGCCGCCGCGCCGCGCCTTGCGGCGCTGCTGGCCGCGGCGACCCTGGCGGCGCTGCTGGGGGCCTCGCCCGCCGCGGCGCAAGGGCTGAACTTCGACATCCGGTCGATGTTCGGCGGCGACGAAGGGGCGGCGGAGGCCGAGGCGCCGCCGCCGTCCGGATCGGAGGGCGAGGCGCGGCCGGGGCTCGGCGCGGAGCAGGGCGCGGCGGGGAGCGGCGCGGACGCGGGAGGCGGCCCGGCGGCCCGGAGAGCTCCCGAGCTCGCCGCCTATGGCGAGCTGGACGCCTATGCGGCCGAAGGGACCAGCATGGTGCGCCGCACGACCGAGGGCGTGAGCGTCTTCCGCCAGCGGCTGGAGCGGGTGCTGAGAGAGGCGCCCGGCGGCCTCGCGGCGATGGTCGAGCAGCTGAAGTCGCAAAGCCCGGACGGCACAGCCGGCTACTTCTTCGGCGTGGCGATGATCACCGTGCTGGTGGTCCTGATCGGCCGGGCGGTGGTGCAGGTTCTGGCGGTCTACGTGTTCCTTCCGGTCATGGTCGCCGCTCAGCGCGGCCCGCCGCCGCGCACGCTGGCCGAGAAGCTGCCGGTGCTGATGCTGCGCTTCGGCATGACCCTTCTGGCGATGGCGATCAACGTGGCGGTGGCGTTGAGCCTGGGGCTGTATCTGGCGCCCGACCATGGGCCCACGCAGACCACCGCGGGGCTGATGATCGCGGCCTACGTGCTGTACTTCGCCGTCGACACCGGCTGGCGGATGATCCTGAGCCCCTATCTGAGCGACTATCGGATCCCGCGGATCACCGACACCCAGGCGCGGCGGCTGTACCTTTGGATCGGGTCGGTGGCGCTGATGGGCATCACCAGCCGCACCTATGTGGAATGGCAGCGGGAGCTGCAGGTGTCGGCCGAGCTGACGGCGCTGAACGCCGTGGGCTTCACCCTGATCGCCCTGGTGATGACGCTGCTGATGCTGTGGCGCAACCGGGCCACGATCACGCGGCTGATCCTGGCCGGCCGGGACCCGTCGGAGGCGAGCTGGGTGGCGCGGCTGGGCGCGCGGGCCTGGGGGCCGCTGATCACGATCTACATGCTGGTCGCCTTCGCCGAGGAGAGCTTCGGCGAGATCATGGGGTTGGAGCGGGGCCTGCCGCTGCTGGCCGGCGCGTTCGTGACCCTGGCGCTCGGGCTGATCGTCTATGCCGTCGGGCTCTACATCGTGGAGCGGAGCTTCGCACGCAGCCGGGCGGCCGCCTCCCTGCGCGAAGATGCGCGGCGCCGCGAAGCGGCGGAAGCGGAGCGGCGGAGCGCCGGAGGGACCGAGGGCGGGGC
>JBCCPD010000366.1:0-4150 GCA_039025075.1 Pseudomonadota bacterium
CGACCTTCGCGACGCGCTGCTCGACGAAACCGAGCTGGGCAAGCCGGCGGGCCAGGACGAGGCCCATGGCCGCCCCTCCGCCGTGACCGAGCTGGGCGTCAACGGCGCCGTCGAGCGCCTGCAGGCCCTTCTGCGCGAGGCCGTCGCCTCGATCCCCGAGTGCCCGGGCGAGGACCGGCTGAAGGCTCTGGTGATGGCGCAGGCCGCCCGGCTCGCGCCTTCCGGCCTCGAGACGGTCTGAGGCGGTGGACGGCGCCGGTCGCATCGGACCCGCCGGATCCCCCGGCGCCGCCTTTCCCGGCGCGCCCCGGCGCCTGAGCCTGGGCGACCGCATCCGCCGCTGGCGCAACCGAAAGGCCGCCGACCCGCGCTTTCAGGCCTGGGCCGCGCGCTTTCCCCTCACCGCGCCGATCGCCCGCCGCCAGGCGGCCGCGCTCTATGACCTGACCGCCGGCTTCGTCTACGCCCAGACCCTCGGCGCCTGCGTGGAGCTCGACGTCTTTCCCATTCTGATGGAGGGCCCGCGCAGCGCCGCCGACCTCGCCGAGCCCCTGGGGCTCGACCCCGACCGGGCGGAGCGTCTGATGGCCGCCGCCTGCGCCGTGGGGCTGATCGAGCGTCGGCCCAAGGGCCGCTGGGGCCTCTCCACCCTCGGCGCCGCCGCACTCGGCGCGCCGGGCGTGACGGAAATGGTGCGCCACCACCGCCTGTTCTACGCCGATCTCGCCGATCCGGCGGCGCTGCTGCGGGGCGAGACCTCGCCCCGCCTGGCCCGCTTCTGGGCCTATCTCGAAGGCGGCTCCGACGTCGATCCCGACGACGCCGACGCCTATTCGTCCCTGATGAGCGCCTCCCAGACCATGGTGGCGCAGGAGACGCTGGGCGCGGTCAACCTCGCCGGCCGCCGGCGGCTTCTGGACGTGGGCGGCGGCGAGGGCGCCTTCGCCTGCGCCGCGCTGCAGGCCACGCCGGCCTTGGAGGCCACGGTCTTCGACCTGCCCAACGTGGTGCGCCGCGCCCCGGCGCGCTTCGCCGCGGCGGGCGTGGGCGCGCGGGCGAGGACCCAAGGCGGGTCCTTCCTGACGGACGATCTGCCCCTCGGCCACGACGTGATCTCGCTCGTGCGGGTCTGCTACGACCATCCCGACGACACCGTGCGCCGCCTTCTGGGCAAATGCCGCGCCGCCCTCGCGCCCGGGGGGCTCTTCGTGCTGACCGAACCGATGAGCGGCGGGAACCGGCCCAGCCGATCCGGCGACGCTTATTTCGGCTTCTACATGCTGGCCATGGAGTCCGGCCGCGCCCGCTCGCCTCAGCGGCTCTCGGCGCTGATGGCCGCCGCGGGCTTCGTCGACATCCGCGTCAAGCGCGTCGCCCGCCCCTTCATCACCCAAGTGCTGACCGCCCGCGCCGGAGGCGGCTCGTGACGGCCCGCGACGGCGGCCCCGATCGCGGAACCGGCCGCGTCCGCGGCCCTGGGAGGGTCCCGCCGTGCAACGTAAACGCACATTGACAGAAAGTAGTGTCAGGATAAGATGACACATCGAGCCGTCGGCCCGCCTGACGCTCGTCCCGACCCTCGCGCCGCCGGCCCCGGCGCGCCCTGAGACCAAGGACCTGGGAGGCCCGCGAACATGCTCAGCCGCGCCGTCGTGCTCGAAGCGCCTCGCCGTCTTTCGGTGGCCGACGTGGCGCTGCGCGATCCCGGGCCGGCCGACTGCGTGGTCGACATCGAGTTCTCAGGCATCTCCACCGGCACCGAAAAACTGCTCTACACCGGCGCGATGCCGCCGTTTCCAGGCCTCGGCTACCCTCTGGTGCCGGGCTATGAGAGCGCCGGCGTGGTGGTGGAGGCGGGCCCCGAAAGCGGCCGCAAGGTCGGCGAGCGGGTCTTCGTGCCCGGCTCCAACGCCTTTTCGGAGGTGCGCGGCCTTTTCGGCGGCGCGGCCTCCCGCCTCGTGGCCGCGGGCGACCGGCTCGCGCCTCTGGGCGAATCGCAAGGCCCCGAAGGCGCGCTCCTGGCCCTCGCCGCCACCGCGCGCCACGCCCTCGCCGGCCATGACCTGCCGGAGCTGATCGTCGGCCACGGAGCCCTCGGCCGCCTCCTCGCCCGCCTGACCGTCGCCGCCGGCGGCGCGCCGACGGTGTGGGAGCTGAACCCCGACCGCATGCAGGGCGCCGACGGCTACGCCGTCACGACCCCCGACGCCGACGAACGCCGCGACTACGGCTGCATCTACGACTGCTCCGGCGACGTCGCCGTGCTCGACCAGCTCGTGCTGCGCCTCGCCAAAGGCGGCGAGATCGTCCTCGCCGGCTTCTACGCCGAGCCCGTCGCCTTCGCCTTTCCGCCCGCCTTCATGAAGGAGGCGACGTTCCGGGTGGCCGCCGAATGGTCCCCCGACGACCTGTCCGCCGTCAGCGCGATGCTCGAGTCCGGCGCGCTGTCCCTCGGCGGGCTCGTCACCCATACCGCGCGCGCGCAGGACGCGGCCGAAGCCTACCGAACGGCTTTCGAGGATGCCGCCTGCCTCAAGATGATCCTCGATTGGAGAGCTTCCGCATGAGCGACGCCCTCGATGTCCGCGGCGACGTGCCCGACCTGTCCGACGCCCCCTCGATCTCCGCCATGGACGCCGAGCGCCTGCGCGAAGCCTCCTCGGAACTGCCCGAGGTCCCCGTGCAGGAGGCCACCAAGGAAACCCAGATCATCGCGATCTACGGCAAGGGCGGCATCGGCAAGTCCTTCACCCTGTCGAACCTCAGCTACATGATGGCCCAGCAGGGCAAGCGCGTGCTGCTGATCGGCTGCGATCCGAAGTCAGACACCACCTCGCTGCTCTTCGGCGGCAAGGCCTGCCCGACGATCATCGAGACCTCCACCCGCAAGAAGCTGGCGGGCGAGGAGGTCTCCATCGGCGACGTCTGCTTCGTGCGCGACGGCGTCTACGCCATGGAGCTCGGCGGCCCGGAGGTCGGCCGCGGCTGCGGCGGCCGCGGCATCATCCACGGTTTTGAATTGCTGGAGAAGCTGGGCTTCCACGACTGGGACTTCGACTACGTCCTCCTGGACTTCCTCGGCGACGTGGTCTGCGGCGGCTTCGGCCTGCCGATCGCCCGCGACATGTGCCAGAAGGTGATCGTCGTCGGCTCCAACGATCTGCAGTCCCTCTACGTCGCCAACAACGTCTGCTCCGCGGTGGAGTATTTCCGCAAGCTCGGCGGCAATGTCGGCGTCGCGGGCATGGTCATCAACCGCGACGACGGCACCGGCCAGGCCCGCGCCTTCGCGGAGAACGTCGGGATCCCGATCCTCTCGACCATCCCCGCCAACGACGACATCCGCCGCAAGTCCGCCGCCTACGAGATCGTCGGCAAGCCCGACGGCGAGTGGGGGCCGATGTTCGCCGAACTGGCGCAGAACATCGCGACGTCGGAGCCCAACCGCCCGACCCCCCTGTCCCAGGACGGCCTTCTGGGCCTCTTCGACAGCAAGGACACCGGCGGCGACTACCAGCTGATCCCCGCCACCGACGCGGACATGCGCGGCAAGCACGCCGAGCCCAAGAAGTCGTTGGAGGTCGTCTACGATGATGCTTGACCTCGACGCGCTCGCCCTCTGCGAGGAACGCCTTTCGGGCCGCCCTGCGCCGGCCTCCCTCCGCCGGACCACGCCCGCACTCCGTCTCGAAGCGCCCGCCCCCCGCATGCCGGAAGGCGTGTCGGAGGAGGCGATGCGCCGCTGCCCCCACCTCGCCGCGATCGCGGAGAAGGAGCTGGAGGGGGTCGAATGACGGAAGACCTCCCCAAGGATTTCGGCGGCCCCATCCGCTACGACGACAGCGACGACACGTTCGTCATCGAAGCCGAGCCCGAGCCCCATCCCGAGACCGACGCGCCGATCAATTTCAGCGCCGAGGGCGTCTCCTGCGTCTCCGGCGACATGCGCGCCCAGGCCGAAGCCAACGGCTCCGCCGAGATCCTCGCGCGCTACGCCGAGGACTACCCGCAAGGCCCGCACGACCAGCCGCAAAGCATGTGCCCCGCCTTCGGGAGCTTGCGCGTGGGCCTGCGCATGCGCCGCACCGCCACGATCCTCAGCGGCAGCGCCTGCTGCGTCTACGGCCTGACCTTCGTCAGCCACTTCTAC
>JBCCPD010000367.1:0-4146 GCA_039025075.1 Pseudomonadota bacterium
CGAGACCGCCGCCCAAAGGGGTCGCCTTGCACAACCACGCGCCCAGTCCGTCCGGTTCGCCTTCGCAAAAGCCGAGTCGCCCGCCGCCTCAAGGCCAAGCCCCGCCGAAGAGGCGGGGTCGCTCCGCTGCGCTGCGCGAGCCTTGACCCGGCGGACGACTCGGCTTTTGCGAAGGCGAACCGGACGGACTGGGCGCGTGGTTGTGCAAGGCGACCCCTTTGGGCGGCGGTCTCGCGTTCAGGCGAGAGCGGGGCGCGACGCCTCGGCGGTCGCGTCAAAGACCCTCTGGCAAGGAGCGAGGGCGGATCTCACCTCGAGTTGCGCCGTTCCGCGCGTCGAGGCTCTGCGGATCCCACGCTCGGCCCGAGCCCGGCCGATGAGGCCTCCGACCCTCGTCAAGCGACGCTGAAGACGGCTCCGCGAGCGGCACGATCTCCTGGGCCGCGACCACGGCGGCGGGGGCCGCCCCCTTGCGGAAAACGACCGGTTCCCGCCGGGCCTCCGCGGGGGAGTGCGGGCGGGGCCGAGGTTCGAGCGCAGCTCGGACGAGGGCCCGAACGCCCCCCGCCTCAGGCCGCGTCCGCCAGCCCCCGCCCGCGCAAAAGCGCCGCAGGGTCCGGCGCGCGGCCGCGGAAGGCGAGCCATGCCGCCTCCGGATCGACGGAGCCGCCGACCTGCAGCACCGTTTCGGCCAGGCGCGCCGCCGGCTCCGGCGCGAAGGGGCCGCCCGCCTCCTCGAACGCCGCGAAGGCGTCGGCGTCCATGACCTCGGACCACATGTAGCTGTAGTACCCGGCCGAATAGCCGTCCCCGGCGAAGACATGCAGGAAATGCGGCGCCGAGTGCCGCGCCGCCACGTCGGCGGGCATCCCCAGCCGGCCCAGCACCTCCGCCTCGAAAGCCAGGGCGTCGAAACCCTCCAGATCCGTCAGCAGATGCGCCTCCAGGTCCACGTAGGCCGAGGCCAGATACTCGACGGTCGCGAAGCCCTGGTCGAAGGCCGCCGCGCCCTGGATGCGGGCGATCAGCTCCGCCGGCATCGCCGCGCCCGTCTTCCAATGGCGCGCATGCGCCGCCAGCACCTCGTCGGCCTCCAGCCAATGCTCGTAAAGCTGGCTCGGCAGCTCCACGAAGTCCCGCGCCACGGAAGTGCCGGAGACCATGGGATAGCGCACCCGGCTCATCAGCCCGTGCAGCGCATGGCCCATCTCATGGAACAGGGTGCGCGCGTCGTCCCAGCTCAGCAGCGCCGGATCGCCCTTGGCGAAATTGGCGACGTTCATCACCACCGGCCGCACCGCCCCGACCTCCGGATCGAAATCCTCCTGGGAGATCAGAGCGCTCATCCAGGCGCCCGAGCGCTTGGAGGGGCGCGCGAACCAGTCGCCGACGAAGAGGCCGACCGCCTCGTCGCCGCCCGAGCCGCCCTTGCGCGTCACCTCGAAGGCCCGCGCGTCGGGATGGTGCAGGTCCAGCCCCTCCACCTCCTCGAAGCGCAGCCCGAACAGCCGCCCCGCCACGTCGAAGGCGGCCCCGAGCACGCCGTCGAGCGGCAGATAGGCGCTGATCTCCGACTCCGACAGCGCATGGTCGCGGGCGCGGACCTTTTCGGCCCAGTAGCGCCGGTCCCAAGGCGCGATCTCAGCGGTCTCGCCCTGCTCGGCGGCGAGGGCGGAGAGCGCCGCGCTCTCCTCCAGCGCCCGGGCGCGGGCCGGCGCCCAGACCCGGTCCAGCAGGCCGCGCACCGCCTCCGGCGTCTTGGCCATCTGCGGGGCGAGCTTGAAGTCGGCGAAGGTGGCGAAGCCCAGCAGGCGCGCCCGCTCCGCCCTCAGCGCGAGAACTTCGGCGATGATCGCGCGGTTGTCCGTCTCGCCCCCTTTCGCCCCGCGGGACGCCCAGCCCCGCCAGGCCGCTTCGCGCAGATCGCGGTCGGGGCAGGACTTCAGGAACGGCTCGACGCTGGCGCGGGCCAGGGTCACCACGGGGCCCGAGCCGCGCGCCTCGCCGGCGGCGCGGGCGGCCTGGGCCAGCCCTTCGGGCAGAGACGCCAAAGCGTCCTCGTCCAGCGCCAGGGTCCAGTCGGCCTCGTCCTTCAGCACGTTCTGGGAGAATTGCGTGCCCAGCACGCTCAGCCGCTCCAGGATCTGCGCCATGCGCGCCCTTCCGGCCTCGTCCAGCCGCGCGCCCGCCCGCTCGAACCGCTCCCGATAGAGTCTCAAGACTCGCGCCTGCTCGCCGTCCAAGCCGGCCGCTTGAACCGCGTCGAGACGCGCCAGAAGATCCGCGTCGAGCCCGATCTTGGCCGAATGCCGCGCCATCTTGGGCGCCATCTCCCGCTCCACCGCGCGGATCGCATCGTCGGAGCAGGTCCCCGCCAGAGTCCAGAAGGCGCCGGCGACCCGGCCCAGAGCCCGGCCCGCGGCCTCCAACGCCTCGACCGTGTTGGCGAAATCGGCCGGGTTCGGATCGGCTTTGACCGCCTCGATCTCCGCCTCATGGGCCGCCATGGCCCGGTCGAAGGCCGGCGGAAACGCCTCCGCCTCCAGCCCTTTGAAGGGCGGCAGTCCGAATGGGCCCGTCCAGGGCGCGTCGATCCGCGATCCGTCCATGATGGCTCCGTGATTGCCCGCCGGCGGCGCCGGCCCGGCCCCTTGCCAAGCGCGCCCTGCGGCGGAAGATTGCGGCGTCCCGCGAGGTTGCGGGGCTTCGGGCCGGATATAGCGGCGTCGCCCGGCGCCCGCCACATCCAGGCCCGAGGAGACCGACCCCGACCGCCGGCCGACGCCCCTCGGGCCCGGCGCGCCGATGGAGGATCGCGACGCCATGACGCCGCGCCGCCTGTTCCACGCCTGCGCTTCGGGCGCCGCCCGCCGCGCCCCGCGCCGCGCCCGCCGCCCGCGCCGCCGGACCCCTTTTCCATGAGCGCCCCGGCGCTGGAGCTGCGCACCCTGGGCGCCGCCTTCGCCCGCGGGCCCGACGGCGCCGGCCTGAACGGCCTCGGGGCCAAAGGGCTGGCGGCGCTGGTCTACCTGGCCCTCGCTCCCGGCCAGGCGGCCACCCGCGACGTGCTGGTCGATCTGCTCTGGGGCCGCGGCGCGCCCGAGCAGGGCCGCGCCTCCCTCAGGCAGGAGCTGCGGCGCATGAAGCGCGCTTTGGGAGAGCTCTTCGACGCCTGCCTCGAAACCCCCGGCGGCCAGATCGCCCTGCGCCCCGGCGCCGTGCGCTGCGACTATCTGGAGGTGGAGCACGCCTGCCAGGCCCGCGACACCGCCGGCCTCTCCGCCTTGCTGGAGCGCTATGGCGGGCCGTTCCTGGCGCCGCTCGCGGTCAACGAGATCGCCTTCCAGGACTGGACGGCCGAGCGCAACAGCCATGTGGAGACGGTGGCGCTGGAGGGGCTTCTGCGCCTGATGCTGCTGGACGAAAGCGCCGGACGGCTGGACCGCGCCGCCCAGGCGGCGCGCGCGCTTCTGGGCATCGACCCGCTGCAGGAGGACGTGCATGCGGCGCTCGTGCGCCTGCATGTCGCCGCCGGTCGCCTCCGCCAGGCCCGCCGCCATGTGGAGAGCGCGCACGCCCTGTTCCTGGACGAGCTGGGAGAGCCGCCGGAGACCGATCTGGCCGCGTTGATCCCCGCCGCCGCGTCAGGCGCCCGGGCCGAGCCGGCCGCGTCCTGCGCCCCGTCCGACGGCGCGCCCGGCGCGCCGGCCCGGCCGGCCGATCCTTCCGATCGCCCCCTCGTGGCGCTGGAGATCGCGCCCATCGAGGCCGGCTCGCCCGACGATCCGTCGCTGCTGGGGGCCCTGCGCGCGTCGGTGCTGGAGCAATTCGGCGCGCTCAGCTTCATGCGCATTCAGGACGCGGCCGCGCTCTGCGCCCTCGGGGCCGACCTGCTGCTGGAGCGGGCGGACTACGCCGCCGTCGTGGCCTTGGAGGCGCCGGCGGAGGGCGAGGCCGGCGCCGCCCGGCTCAGCTTCGCGCGCCGCGGCGACGGCGCCCTCTCCGCCCATCGCCGGCTGAGCTGGCCGGAAGGCTCCGAGGTCGCGCCGGCCGCGGGCCTGGGCCCCGCCCTCGCCGGCGCGCTCGCCGCGGCCCTGCTGGAGGCGGAGACCCAGCGCGGCGCCCCCGGCGCGCCCGGCGACGCCG
>JBCCPD010000368.1:0-4137 GCA_039025075.1 Pseudomonadota bacterium
CCTCGAACGGGTCGTAGACCAGCTCTTTGAACTCGTCCTGGCTGAAGGAATAGACCGAGATGGTCAGCGTCCGGTCCTGGGCCGCCGACGGCGACGCGAGGACGGCGGAAAGGGCGACGGCGGACGTGACGCCGGCGAGGCGGGCGGTGGCGCGCATGGGGAGGTCTCCGTTCTGGCGGTCTCGACGATGTCATGGATCAGACACCGTTTTCCCGGCCTCCGCCAGCGTGCTGCGCCGCATCAATTGGGCGTAGGCGCGCCGGCTTGGCGCGCCCCAGGGCTCCCCCGCGCCGTCAGGCCGCCGCCAGGATCGGCGGCCGCCGCGCGCCCCACTCGGTCATCCGCTCATAGGCGTCGCCGACGCGGATCACCGTCGCTTCGTCGAAGGGCCGGCCGATGACCTGAAAGCCCACCGGCAGACCGTCCGAAGAAAAGCCGCAGGGCACCGACATGGCGGGCAGCCCCATCAGGTTGGCGGGCGCCGAGTAGCGCACGAAGGTCTGGATCACCGGCTCCTCGACGCCCTGGCCCCAGTCCATCGTCTCCTGCCCCCGGCGAGTGGCCGGGGCGGCGACGGTCGGGGCGATCATCACGTCGAAGCCTTCGAACATCCTCGCCCAGGCCCGCTGCATCACCTGGCGAACCCTCAGCGCCTGAAGGTAGCGGGCGGCGGGCACCATCTCCCCCGCCTCCAGCGACACGCGCACGTCGTCGCCGTAAAGCTCCGGCGTCGCGCGCAGCATGCGGCGGTGGTACTCGCTCGCCTCGGGCAGGCAGATGGCGAATTCGGTCGCCATGATCTGCTCGGCATAGGGGATCGTCGCCTCGACCAGAACCGCGCCCTCCCCCTCCAGCAGCGAAAGCGCGGCGCGGGCGGCGGTCTCCACCTCCGGGTGCACCTGGTCGAAATACCAGTTGCCCGGAACGCCGATCCTGAGGCCCTTCACGTCCCGCCCCAGCGCGGCCGTGAAGTCCTCGACCGGCACGTCGACGCTGCCCGGATCGCGCGGGTCATAGCCCGCGGTCGCGTTCAGCGTCGCCGCCGCGTCCGCCACGGTGCGCGTCAACGGCCCCACATGGTCCAGAGACCACGACAGCGACGTCACCCCGGCGCGCGAGCATCGGCCGAAGGTCGGCTTCAGCCCCACCGTGCCGCACAGCGCCGCCGGAATGCGGATCGACCCGCCGGTGTCCGAGCCCATGGCCATGTAGGCCGAGCCCGCCGCCACCACCGCGCCGGACCCGCCCGAGGAGCCGCCCGGGATATGATCGTCCCCCCACGGATTGCGCGAGGTCGGCGTCGCCACGCCATAGGCGAACTCATGCGTATGCGTCTTGCCCAGGATCACCGCGCCGGCCGCGCGCAGCTGCGCCACGCTGGCGCAATCCGTCTCCGCCATCCAATCGGCTCTGACCTTGGAGCTCGAGGTCGTCGGCGTCCCCGCGACGTCGTAGAGCTCCTTGATCCCCACCGGCACGCCGTGCAGCGGCCCCCGAGGGCCGGTCGACGCCATCTCCTCGTCCCGCGCCTTGGCCTCCTGCAGCGCCTGCTCGGCCATCAGCAGCGAATAGCCTTGCAGCTCGGGCTCCGTCGCCTCGGCCCGGGCGATGCAGGCCTGCGCGACCTCGACGGCCGACACGTCGCCCGACGCGATCTTCGCGGCGACCTCGACCAAGGACAGATCCGCCAGCGCGCTCATGGCAGGGTCCTCCAGCGCGGATCGAAGCTGTTGGTCGGCGCGATCTCGCCCAGATCGACGTCGTCGAGCGCGTCGAACAGCGCCAGCATGCCGTCGAGGGTCGCGGCCGCCTCGTCGCGCCGCTCCGGCGTCAAAGGCAGCCGCGCGGCTTTCTCGAGGGCGGGCATGTCGCCCGGCCCCAGGGTCGGATCGGCGTTCGGGGTCATCTCGGCGCTCATCTGGTCGTTCCTCGCGTCGCAGGGCGGCCCCGCGGCCGCGTTGTTCGGATCGTGGACGCGCGGTCCTCGCGGGGTCAACCAGGCAGCGGCGGCGAGACGACCGCTCGACCCGCGAAACCGCAACGCCGCCCAAGCCCGGACGGCGCGCGCCCTAAAACCCCTTGCCGCGGGCGGAGACCGGCCACAGCGTCTCCACCTTCCCGCCCCGCAGGCCCACATACCAATCGTGCAGGTTGCAGGTCGGATCGCAGTGGCCCGGCACCAGCCGCAGCCTCTCGTTCACCGCCAACGCCCCGTTCGGGTCGGCGATCACGCCATGGTCGTCCGAGCATTTCACATAAGTCACGTCGGTCCGCCCGAAGACCACCGGCAGGCCGCTGTCGATGGCCGCCGCCTTGTGACCCGCGTCGCAAACCGCGAGGTCCGGCTTGGCGTGGCTCATCACCGTCGTCAGCACGAAAAGCGCGTTCTCCCATGCCCCCTCGTCCAGCCGCCGCCCGTCCTCGCCCTGCAGCCGCCCGTAATCCGCGTCCATGAAGGCGTAGGAGCCGCATTGCAGCTCCGTATAGACGCCCGAGCCCGCCTCGAAGGGCCAGGACCCGGTGCCGGCCCCGGTGACGGACGGGCAGTCGAGCCCCGCCGCCGCCAACGCCTCCGCCGTCTCGCGCGCCTTGGCCACGGCGGCCTCGGCGGCGGCCCGGCGGTCCTCCCACGCCTCGATATGCTGCATCGCGCCCTGATAGGCCTGGATCCCGGCGAAGCTCAGCCCGTCCACCGCGTCGATGGCGCGGGCGATCTCGACGGCCTCGGCGACGTCCGAGACGCCGCAGCGCCCGGCGCCGTTGTCGATCTCCACCAGCACGTCCAGCCGCGTGCCGTGCCGAACGGCCGCCGCGGACAGCTCCGCCACATTGGCCAGCTCGTCCACGCAGCAGCCGATGCGCGCGCCCAGCTTGGGCAGCCTCGCCAGCCGGTCGATCTTGGCCGGCTCGCGCACCTGATTGCTCACCAGCACGTCCGGAATGCCGCCGCGCACGAAAACCTCGGCCTCGGAGACCTTCTGGCAGCACACCCCGACGGCGCCTCCCCGCGCCATCTGCAGCTTCGCCACGTCCACCGACTTGTGCATCTTGCCATGCGCGCGCAGCCGCAGGCCCCGCTCGCGCGCCAGCCGGCCCATGGTCTCGACGTTCCGCTCCAGCGCGTCGAGGTCCAGCGCCAGGCAGGGCGTCTGCACCTCCGCCTCGTCCATGCCGGGCAGGGCCGGCACGTCGAAGCCGACCTCCAGTCCGGCGAACTCGCTCAGATCGTCCATGCCGCGCCTCCGCCTCGCCTCATCCGCCGGCCGCCCCCGCGGGCCCGGCCAACCCTTCCAGGATCGGACAGTCCGGCCGCCCGTCCCCATGGCATTTGTCGATCAGCCCTTCCAGCGCCCGGCGCATGGCCTCCAGCTCCTCGATCTTGCCGGCGATGCGCGCCAGATGGCCGCGCGCCACCTCCTTCACGTCGGCGCTGGCCCGGCCCCGATCCTCATAAAGCGACAGCAGAGTCCGGCAGTCCTCGATCGAAAAGCCCAACGACCGCGCCCGCCCCAGAAAGGTCAGCTTGTGCACGTCCGCCTCCGAGAACGCGCGATAGCCGTTGCGGCCCCTCGCCGGGCGGATCAGGTCGATGTCCTCGTAGTAGCGGATCGTCTTGATCGGCAGCCCGCTGGCGGCCGAGACCTCTCCGATGTTCATGCGCCGCTCCTCGCCGCCGAGACGTCAGAAGGTCGTCTCCAGCGGCTGGAGGGTCAAGGGCCCCTGGGCGCGGTCCCGCGTCCTTCAGCCTTGACCCTCCAGCCGCTGGAGAGGGCATAAGCCCCCCATGAGCGATTCGCCCGATCCCGCCCCGCCCCAGGACCCCGCGCCCCTCCGCCCGCCAGCGGCGGGCCGGCGCCGCGCCTCCGCCGCCTCCCGCACCGCCCGGACCGATGGGAACCTCCGCGAAGCGCCCGCCCCCGTCGACGCCCGCGCCCCCCTCGCCGCCCCCGCCGGGCGGGTCGACCTGACCGTCGACGGCATGCACTGCGCCTCCTGCGTCGCGCGGGTGGAGCGCGCTCTGCGCGCCGTCCCGGGGGTGGAGACGGCGAGCGTCAACCTCCCCGCCCGCCGCGCCGTCGCGGCCGGCCGCGCCGACCCCGCCGCCCTCGTCGCCGCTCTGACCGCCGCCGGCTACGC
>JBCCPD010000369.1:0-4133 GCA_039025075.1 Pseudomonadota bacterium
CGGGCTCGGCGCCGCCACGCGCCTGGTCCTCGACCCCGGCCGCAACCATTTCGACGTGATCGACGCCCTCGTCGACCCCGACAGCCCCCTGACCGCCGAGCTTTGCGGCGACTGACCCCCGAGCCCTCAGGAGACGCCCGATGCAGTGCTTCTTCGTGCAGATCAAGACCGTCCTCGGCCGCGCCTACGAGGTGGCCGACGCCCTGGCCCAGCGGGAGGTCGCCTCGGAGATCTACTCGACCTCCGGCGAATACGACCTGATGGCCAAGTTCTACGTGGAGGACGACGAGGACATCGGCCACTTCGTCAACCGCAACCTGCACGACATCAAGGGCATCGAGCGCACCTTCACGACGCTCACCTTCAAGGCGTTCTGATCGGCCCGGCATGCGTTGACACGCGGGGGAGCAGCCTATACCTCCGCCGTCGGATGGGCGCGTAGCTCAGCGGGAGAGCACCTCGTTGACATCGAGGGGGTCGCTGGTTCAATCCCAGCCGTGCCCACCATCCGACCTCTGAACGCCACGAAAATGCTTCGGAACCTCTCATGGGCCCCGCGCGTTCGCCTCGGCGGCCTGTGGGCCGTGGATTTCAGGGGGTCCGCCGCATGCTCGGACATGTCTTCGCCGTCGTCGCCGCGCTGGTCCTTTGGGCCGCCGCCGCGCTCGCCCAGCCGACCGCCGAGGCGCCGTCCGAGGAACGGGTGCAGGGCCCGACCGGCTCGGTCAGCATCGACCCCCAAGCGCGGGACGACGACATCGCCGCGCGCATCGCCGAGATCCTGAGGGCCACGGGCTGGTACGACGACGTGCGGGTGGAGGCGCGCGACGGCGTGGTCTTTCTGGACGGCACGGCGCAGAGCACGGCGCGGGTCGACTGGGCCCAGGACCTCGCCTCCAAGACCGAGACCGTGGTGGCGGTGGTCAACCGCATCGCGGTGGAGCGCAAGCTGGTCTGGGACGTGACGCCCGCGGTGCGGGAGGTCGAGTCCCTGGCCCGACAGGCGGTCGCCGCGCTGCCGCTGATCGTGCTGTCGCTGATCGTCCTGCCGCTCGCCTGGCTGGCCTCGCGCCTGGCCGCGGGCATCGCGCGGCGCGCCCTCGCCCGGCGGGTGGAGGCCGACTTCCTCAGGGACGTGATCGCCCGCGCCGTGGCGCTGCCGATCTTCCTCATCGGGCTCTACTTCGTGCTGCAGATCGCCGGGCTGACCCGGCTCGCCGTCTCCATCATCGGCGGCGCCGGCGTGGTCGGCATCGTGGTCGGCTTCGCCTTCCGCGACATCGCCGAGAACTTCCTCGCTTCGGTCCTGCTGAGCGTGCGGCAGCCGTTCCGCCGCGGCGACTTCATCGACGTCGGCGGGTCCATGGGCACGGTGCACAGCATGAACACCCGCAGCACCGTGCTGATCTCGCCCGACGGCAACCACGTGCAGATCCCCAACGCCGCCGTGTTCAAGAGCATCATCGTCAACTTCACCGCCGCCGCCTCGCGCCGGGCGGTGCTGGAGGTGGGCATCGGCTACGACGCCTCGATCTCCGACGCGCAGGAGGTGATCCGCGGCGTGCTCGCCGGTCACGAGGCGGTGCTGGGGGATCCGCCGCCGATGGTGCTGGTGGATTCGCTGGGCGACTCCACCGTCAACATCAAGGCCTACTACTGGTTCGACGGAGCCAAGTACTCCGTCTTCAAGGTGACCTCGGCGCTCAACCGGCTGACCAAGGGGGCGCTGATGGACGCCGGCATCTCCATGCCCGATGCGGCGCGCGAGGTGGTGTTCCCGCAGGGCGTGCCGGTGATCGAGGCGAAGGCGGCCGAGACCTCGGCGCCGTCCGCCCCGGCCCCCGCGGCGGCGGGCGGGGCAGGGCCGGCGCAGGAGTCGAAGGCTCAGGCCAGCGCGGCCGAGGGCGGCCTGAAGAACGAGAGCGAGGACGAGGCCATCCGTCGCCTCGCCGCCGGCGCCTCCCCCGAAGGACGCGCGGATCTGCTGGGCGGCTGAGCCGCCGGCCGCGGTTGACGGGGCTTTCCCGGCGCTGTTCTGATCGCCGCCGATCAGAACAGCGCCCCGGGCCCGCCGGGGCCGATCCTTCGGGGAGGAGACCGACATGACCATCCGCATGACCCGCCGCGGCGCGCTGGCCGCGCTGGGCGGAACCGCCGCCGCCGTTTCGCTGGGCGCGCCGGCGCTCGCCGCGCAGAAGACCAAAGTGGGGGCGCTGCGCTTCACCTCCCACGCGGCGAGCTTCGTCGCGTTCGAGCGGGGGTATTTCAAGGACGCCGGGCTCGACGTGGAGTTCGAGTTCTTCCAGGCGGCCCAGCCCATGGCCATCGCCATCGCCTCGCGCGATGCGGACTATGCGGTGACCGCCATCTCAGGCGGGTTGCTGAGCCTGGCGAACAAGGGCGCCGCCAAGGTGATCGGCGGCGCGCTGCGGGAGGAGCCGGGCATCGACGGCCAGCTGATCCTGGCGTCGAACGACGCCCATGCGGCGGGCCTGACCTCCCCGGCGCAGCTGGGGGGCAAGACCTTCGGCATGACCACCGCCGGGTCCTCGTTCCACTACATGGGCTCCAAGATCGCGGCGGCGGAGGGGGTGGAGATGACCTTCAAGCCGCTGCAGAAGGTCGGCGCGGTGATCGGCGCGCTGAAGTCCGGGCAGATCGACGCCTGGTCCATCGTGCCGCACATTGCCAAGGGCCTGTCGGGCGCAGGGGCGGTGCAGGTGATCGGCAAGGTCTCGGACTACCTGCCGGACTACCAGGTGACGACGGTCTTCACCTCCGAGGCCAACGCCTCGGGCGACCGAGGGCGGACGGAGGCGTTCCTGCAGGCCTTCTCGCGCGGGGCGGCGGACTTCAACGCCGCTCTCGTGGACAAGACCGCGGGCGACGAGGCGGCCGAAGAGATGGTTAAGCTGATCCACAAGTACGTCTACGTGGACCGGCCCTATGAGAAGGCGGCCGGGCCGATCCGGGCGGGAGCCATGCGGATCTCCGCCGATGCGGCGCTGAACATGGCCTCGGTCGCCGACCAGGTCGGCTGGTTCAAGTCCGAGGGGCTGGTGGACTCCAGCGTCGAGGCGCTGGTCGATCCGTCCTACGTGGAGAGCGTCTGAGCCCCGGGAGGCGCCGCCATGGAGCTGCGGCTGAGCGGCGTCTCCCACCGCTATGGCGGGACGGAGGTCCTGTCGGGCATCGACCTCTCCGTCCCGGCGGGGCGGATCACCTGCCTCGTCGGCCCGTCGGGCTGCGGCAAGTCCACCCTGCTGCGCTTTCTGGGCGGGCTGGAACGGCCGGCGGAAGGCGCGGTGGAGATGTCGGGCGAGGCGCCCGAGGGCTGCCTCAACCCCCTCACCTATGTCTTCCAACACTTCGCGTTGCTGCCTTGGCGGAGCGTGGCGGGGAACGTCTCCCTGGTGCTGGAGGATCATGGGCTGGCCCGGTCGCGGCGCGAGGCGATCATCGCCGACGCGCTGGAGCGGACGCGGCTGAGCGAGTTCGCCGGAGCCTGGCCGCGGCAGCTTTCGGGCGGCATGCGGCAACGGGTAGCCATCGCGCGGGCGCTGGCGGTGCGGCCGGCGGTCTGGCTGATGGACGAGCCGCTGAGCGCGCTCGACGCTCAGACGCGGGAGCTGCTGATGGAGGACCTCACGGGCCTCTGGACCCGCGAGCCCTTCACCGCCGTCTACGTCACCCACAACCTCGCCGAGGCAGTGCGTCTGGGGCACCAAATCGTGGTGCTCTCGCGCCGCCCCGGTCGGGTGCGGGAGGTGGTGGAGATCGACGCGCCCCTGGCGGAGCGACGCTCGGGCGATCCGGCGTTGGAGGCGCAGGCGGCGTCGCTCTGGCGGCTCCTGCGGGAGGAGGCGGAGGCCGCGGATCGGGAGCTCGCCCATGGTTGAGGGCGGACGCGTGGCCGGCGGAGCTCGCCTCCGGGGCATCGAGCCCCATCGGCTCGCGGCCGTCCGGGGGACGGCCGGGCGCCCGGGTTTCGCCGGGGCGTCCACGAGCGTCCACGCGTGGACAGGCTCTAAATCATTGAAATTATTTGCCTCAAATAAGGCGAAATGTGGCGATCGGCGTGAGCATCGCCGGTCCGCAACCTGGTCGCAGGGCACAGACCGCCCCGCGACCAG
>JBCCPD010000370.1:0-4132 GCA_039025075.1 Pseudomonadota bacterium
ACAAGCCCGGACATCGAGGCGGAGCAGGACATGGCCCAGGACGGCGCTCAGCGACCGCGGGGGGAGCGGATCGACCTTCTGGTCGGCGAGCATGCCCGAAAGCTGTCCGAACGTCTGCAGGCCCATCGGGGCGAGCTCTTCCCCCCGGACGCCCGCAAGGCGCTCCGAAAATTCACCTCAGGCGAGGTCGCGGCCCTGCTCGGCGTCAAGGACGCTTACCTGCGAAAGCTCCATCTCGACGGCAAAGGCCCGAGCCCGGAGATCCGCGGCGGCGGCCGCCGCTGGTACTCGCCCGACGACATCCAGGCCCTGCGCCGGCTGCTCGAGGCGGGGGCCCGCACCCCCGGCGCCTACCTGCCCGGCCGGCGCGCAGGCGACCACCTGCAGGTCGTCACCGTCATCAACTTCAAGGGCGGCTCGGGCAAGACCACCACCTCCGCCCATCTGGCCCAAAAGGCCGCGCTCGACGGCTATCGGGTGCTGGCGGTGGACCTCGACCCCCAGGCCTCCCTCTCCGCCCTGCACGGCCTGCAGCCCGAATTCGATCTGGACGATGGCGGCACCCTCTACGACGCCATCCGCTACGAGGACCCCCTGCCCCTCTCCCAAGTGGTCAGGCCCACGTACTTCACCAATCTCGACCTGATCCCCGGCAATCTCGACCTCATGGAGTTCGAGCACGACACGCCCCGCTTCCTTGCGAAAGGCGGCGGCGGCTCGCTTTTCTTCATGCGCGTGGCGGAGGCCCTGCGAGAGGTCGAGGCCGACTACGACCTCGTCGTCATGGATTGCCCGCCGCAGCTCGGCTACCTGACCATGTCCGCGCTCTCGGCCGCGACGGCGGTCCTGGTGACGGTGCATCCCCAGATGCTCGACGTGATGTCCATGTGCCAGTTCCTGCTGATGACCTCGGACCTTCTGGGCGTGGTGGCGGAGGCCGGCGGCGCCATGGACTACGACTGGATGCGCTACGTGGTGACCCGCTACGAGCCCGGCGACGGGCCGCAGAACCAGATGGTCAGCTTCATGCGCTCCATGTTCGGAGAGCATGTGCTGAACCACACCGTGCTCAAATCCACCGCCATCTCAGACGCGGGCCTGACCAAGCAGACCCTCTACGAGGTCGAGAAGAGCCAGTTCACGCGCGCCACCTATGAGCGCGCGATCGAGTCCCTCAACGCCGTCAACGGCGAGATCGAGGGGCTCATCCAACAGGCCTGGGGGCGCTGATGGCCCGCAAGGACGTCCTCAAGAAGCTCATGCAGGCGCCGGAGGTCAAAAGCGCCCTGCCCGGCCCGCCGCCGGGCCCCGAGGCCGACGCCGCCGGACCCGCGCCGACGAAACCCCGCTCCGCCAAAGGCGCCGTCGGCGCCGTCGGCCGGTCCCTGGCGGAGCTCAAGAGCCGCGCCATCGCCGATCTCGATCCCTTCGCCATCGAGGCCGGCGGCCTGCAGGACCGCCTCGAAAGCGTCGAGGCCGAGGACGACATGCTGCGCGAGAGCATTCGCGAGCATGGCCAGCAGGTCCCCGTCCTGGTCCGCCCCCATCCCTCGAAGGAGGGGCGCTACCAGATCGTCTACGGCCGCCGCCGCGTCCTCGCCCTGCGCGATCTCGGCCAGCCCGTGAAGGCGCTGATCCGCGAGGTGGACGACCGGGAGCTGGTGATCGCCCAAGGCCAGGAGAACACCGCCCGGCGCAACCTCTCCTTCATCGAGAAGGCCAATTTCGCCCGGCAGCTGAGCGAGGCGGGCTACGACCGCAAGGTCATCGGCGACGCCCTCCAGATCGACAAGACATTGATTTCACGAATGCTTTCGACGGCCGAGCGGATTCCTGCAGGCCTGCTCCACCGCATCGGCGCCGCCCCCGGCGTGGGGCGCGACCGCTGGATGCGGCTGGCCGATCTGCTCGACAAGCTCGGCTTCGATGAGGCCGAGGTCGGCATGTTCGTCGCCGGCGACGCCTCCGACGCCCGCTTCGCCGCCGTCTTCGAGGCCATGGAGGGCGCGCTCGCCAGCCGCGCGGCGCGAAGCTCGGCTCAGGCCGCGGCCGAGGCCGCCTCGAACGCCCCCCCTGCCCCGCGCCGCACCCTGCTGCGCGGCGACGACGGCGCGACGTTGGGCGAAGCCCGCGCCGGGCCGAAGAAGACCACGCTGGTTCTGACCGCAGCCGAAGCCGACGGCTTCGCCCTCTGGCTGGTCGACCGCATCCCCGAGATCCACCGCGTCTGGAGACAAGAGCGCGGGGAGACGTCCGAGGCCGCGGAGGCGGCCGAGGACGGAGGCGCAGACGAGCAGTGATGAGGAGGCGCGAAACGGGCTAGGCCCCGCACCAAAAGAAAAAGCCCCCCGGGACGGCATCGTCCCAAGAGGCTCCTTCGTCGTCTGGCAACTTCGAAGCTATGCCTCCCGTTGACAGCTGTCAACGAACTCGCCGCGGCCGGCGGGGCGGCGGAGCCATGTCCGCGCGACATGCGATGGAACGACTGACCCATACCCCGTTCGGGGCGCGGCCGATCACGGCCGCCCTGATCGCGCAGGCCCGCAGCGCGGCGCAGGCCCGCGCCCCCCTGCCCCGCGTCGACAAGTGGAGCCTGCTGGCGGACCTGACCGACGCCCGCCGCGCCTTCGGCGTGACGGAGCGCGAGCTGGCCGTCCTGCACGCCCTGCTCAGCTTCCATCCGGCGCGGGAGCTGGAGGAGGAGCCGTCCGTCTGGGAGGACGACGGAGATGACGACGACACGGACGCGCCCGCCCCGCTCATCGTCTTTCCCTCCAACGCCCGCCTCTCCGCCCGCGCCCATGGCTTGCCCGAAAGCACCCTGCGCCGGCGTCTCGCGCGCTTGGTGGAGGCCGGCCTGATCGCCCGTCATGACAGTCCCAACGGCAAGCGCTATGCCGCGCGGGACGCCTCGGGCGCGATCCGTTGCGCCTTCGGCTTCGACCTGCGCCCCCTGCTTCTCCGCGCCGCGGAGATCGCCCAGGCGGCCGAGGCGTCCCGCGAGGCGGCCGAGACCCTACGCCGAGCGCGGGAGATCGCCTCGCTGCGCTTGCGCGATGCCTCCAAGCTGCTGGCCTACGCCCAGGCGACTTGCCCCTCCGATCAATGGGAAGCTCTCGCCGACGATCTGGCCGATCGCCGTCGGCACCTGCGCCGTCGGCTCGACGCCGAAGAGGTCTCGGCGGAGGCTGAGGGGCTGTCGGAGATGCTGGTCGCTCTGCAGAGCGCGCTTCATGAAGCAAACAAACTGAGCGGCAATGACAGTCGTTTCGAGCGTCACCATCAGAGTTCAAAACCTAAACCTTCTGATCTTGAACCTTGCCAAGAGAACAAGGGCTCGGCGGCCGCCGAAGCGCCCGGCGCCCCGCCACCGAGCCTGCCCTTCGGCTTGGTGAAACGCGCATGTCCGCAGATCGCGCTTTACTCAGACCGGGACCTGCGAAGCTGGGACGATCTTGTCCATGCCGCCTCCATCGTGCGGGCGATGATGGGGATCAGTCCGGACGCCTGGCGGCAAGCCTCGGCCGCCATGGGCGCTCCGACCGCCGCCACGGCGCTCGCGGCGATGCTGGAGCGGTTCGAGGAGATCCGCAGCCCCGGAGGCTATCTCCGCGCCCTCGCCGCGAAGGCGGCCGTCGATGCGTTCTCGCCGGTTCCGATGGTCATGGCCCTTCTGAACAGACAGGAGACGGCCGCGGCCTGAGCGTGAGCGCCACCCGGTTGACAGCTGTCAACCTGACGTCTCCAGCCTGCCAGGCCGCGGCCCGCTCCGCTAAGTTGACAGCTGTCAACTTCCGCCCGGCGACGACCTGGCTCGGCTCGCTTCGTCGCAGCCGATGGAACGGAACGAACCTTCGCGCGTTTCCCCGCCGTGCATTTCGCTTCATCGAGGAGATCGCCATGACGAGCGCCGAGACGAGCCTTTCGGACGAACCCGCGACGCAGGAGCGCCGTCGCGGACCGTTTCGCCGGTTAGGCGGCGCGATGCGCTGGCTGCTTCTGGCGTTCGCCGCCATCTCGCTGATCTATTTCGGTTATCTCTTCTACCTCTACAGCCTCTTCCATGGCCGGGATCTCAGCTACCCGCAGGAGGTTCTATCCCGCTACATGCTCGAGTCCCGGGTTGTTCGTC
>JBCCPD010000371.1:0-4123 GCA_039025075.1 Pseudomonadota bacterium
CCGCGGGGTTCAACCGGGGGCGGGGCCTTTGATCGGCGGCGGTTCCTGTCCGCGGCGCGCGCGAAAAATCCCCGCCGGGCCGGGGTCAGCCGGCCTTCCGGTCGGTCTCGTCGACCTCGGTGAAGTCGGCGTCCACCACGTCGTCGTCGGACTTGGAGGCCTCGGGCGTGTCGCCCCCATGATCGGCACCGGGCGCGGCCCCCGGGTCCATGGCGGCCGCAGCTTCGCCCTCGGCGATCTGGGCCTTGTAGATCGCCTCGCCCAGCTTCATGGCCGCCTCGGTCAGGGCCTGGGTCTTGGCCTTGATGTCCTCGACGTCCTCGCCTTCGGCGGCGGTCTTGAGGTCGGTCATGGCCGCCTCGATCTCCGACTTCACCTCGCCCTCGACCTTGTCGCCATGCTCCGCCAGCGACTTCTCGGTGGAGTGCACGAGGCTTTCGGCGTGGTTCTTGGCCTCCACCAGCTCGCGGCGCTGCTTGTCGGCCTCGGCGTTGGCCTCGGCCTCCTCGACCATCTTCTCGATGTCCTCGTCCGAGAGGCCGCCCGAGGCCTGGATGGTGACCTTCTGCTCCTTGTTGGTGGCCTTGTCCTTGGCGCCGACGGAGACGATGCCGTTGGCGTCGATGTCAAAGGTCACCTCCACCTGCGGCAGGCCGCGGGGGGCGGGGGGCAGATCCTCGAGGTTGAACTGCGCGAGCAGCTTGTTGTCGGTGGCCATCTCCCGCTCGCCCTGGAAGACGCGGATGGTGACCGCGGTCTGGTTGTCCTCGGCGGTGGAGAAGATCTGGGATTTTTTCGTGGGGATCGTGGTGTTGCGGTCGATGAGGCGGGTGAAGACGCCGCCCAGGGTCTCGATGCCGAGGCTCAGCGGCGTCACGTCGAGCAGCACCACGTCCTTGACGTCGCCCTGCAGCACGCCGGCCTGGATGGCGGCGCCCATGGCCACGACCTCGTCCGGGTTGACGCCCTTGTGGGGCTCCTTGCCGAAGAACTCGGTGACCGACTGGATGACCTTGGGCATGCGGGTCATGCCGCCGACCAGGACGACCTCGTCGATGTCGGACTTCGACAGGCCCGCATCCTTCAGCGCCGCCTCGCAGGGCTTCATGGTGCGCTTGATCAGATCTTCGACGATGCCTTCCAGCTTCGCGCGGGTCAGCTTCATCACCAGGTGGACCGGCTGACGGGTGTCGGGGTCCATGGAGATGAAGGGCTGGTTGATCTCGGTCTGGGACGAACTGGAAAGCTCGATCTTCGCCTTCTCGGCGGCCTCCTTGAGGCGCTGCAGGGCGAGCCGGTCCTTGCGTAGGTCCAGCTTGTGCTCCTTCTGGAACTCGTCGGCGAGGTAGTCGACGATCCTGAGGTCGAAGTCCTCGCCCCCAAGGAAGGTGTCGCCATTGGTGGACTTCACCTCGAAGAGACCGTCGTCGATCTCCAGGATCGTGACGTCGAAGGTGCCGCCGCCGAGGTCGTAGACGGCGATGGTCTTCGATTCCTTCTTCTCCAGCCCGTAGGCGAGGGCGGCCGCGGTCGGCTCGTTGATGATGCGCAGCACTTCGAGCCCGGCGATCTTGCCGGCGTCCTTGGTGGCCTGGCGCTGGGCGTCGTTGAAGTAGGCGGGGACGGTGATGACCGCCTTGTCGACGGTCTGGCCGAGATAGCTTTCGGCCGTCTCCTTCATCTTCTGAAGGATGTAGGCGCTGATCTGGGACGGGGAATACTTTTCTCCCTTCGCCTCGACCCAGGCGTCGCCGTTCTTGCCCTCCACGATGTGGAAGGGGACCATTTTCTTGTCCTTTTCGACCGCCTTGTCGGAATGCCGGCGGCCGATCAAGCGCTTGACGGCGAAAAGGGTGTTTTCGGGGTTGGTGACCGCCTGGCGCTTGGCCGGCTGGCCCGTGAGGCGCTCGTCGTCCGTGAAGGCGACCATGGAGGGGGTGGTGCGCGCGCCCTCCGCGTTCTCGATGACCTTCGGCTGCGAGCCGTCCATGATGGCGACGCAGGAGTTGGTGGTGCCCAGATCGATCCCGATGACTTTCGACATATGCTTTCGGCCCTTCTCAAGCGGCGTTCGAGGGGCGGCGGGTCCTTCTGAGAGGCCCCCGCGTCCCGGTTGCTGCGCACGGCACGCCGCGTTCCGCAAGGAACGGGTCGCCGCGCGGCTCGCGGGGGATATAGGGACCGTGCGGGCGCCCTGCAAGGATGCGACGCGGCATGACGGGTTTGGAATGCGATGGATCAAGACGCTGAATTCGTTGGATTAACCGGAGTCCTCGAATGAACGGCGAGACGGCGATTTCCTTCGATTTTTCGCGCCTGACGCGCTTGGAGTTGAACGGCGCCGTGATTCTCAAGGGCGCGCTGAACGCCGCGGCGCAGGCTCGGCTGGCGGAGGAGGCGCGCGCGGCGGCCCGCGGCGCGCCGCCGATGCGGTTCGAGACGCCTTCGGGCCGGCGCATGTCCGTGGCCATGACCTCGGCCGGGCGGGTGGGCTGGACGGCGTCTCGGCGCGGCTACGCCTATGCGCCCGTCTCGCCCGCGGGCGCTCCCTGGCCCGCGATCCCGCCCGTCGCGCTGGGGGTGTGGCGGGCCGTGTCGGGCTGGGACGGGGACCCCGACTGCTGTCTGATCAACTGGTATGGGGAGGGCGCGCGCATGGGTCTGCACCAGGACCGGGACGAAGACGCCTACGACGCGCCCGTGGTGTCGATTTCCCTCGGCGATCCCGGGCTCTTCCGGGTCGGAGGCGTCGAGAGCCCGAGGCCCACGCGCTCCGCCTGGCTGGAGAGCGGCGACGTGGCGGTGCTGGGCGGGCCGGCGCGGCTCGCCTGGCATGGGGTGGACCGGATCCGCTTCGGCGCGTCTTCGCTGCTGCCCAAGGGCGGGCGGCTGAATTTCACGTTGAGAGTCGTGCGGAGCGCTTGATCCGGCGCTCCGCCCTCTCTGCCTCAGGCGGTCTTTCGACGCATCTTGGCGGCGCCCAGCAGGGCCAAGGCCCCCGCCAGCAGCGGCGCGGCGGCCGGCAGCGGCACCTCGGACGCCGGCGTCGCCCGCACCGAGATCCGCGCCAGAGCGAAGCCCTGATCCACGTCGGGCGCGACGATCACCGCGCCCGGGCCCGTCGTTCCGCCCTCGAAATCGTCGAACAGCGCCTGCAGGTCGAGCTCCGACAGCGGCGCCACCACCCCGCCTTCCGCCGCGCCCTGGCCGCCGACCGCGCCTTGCAGGAACGCCGCGCCGCCGGTGGGCGAGGAGTCGTTCACCTCCGTCCCGGCGTCATAGGCGAAATCGGCGGTCACCAGGATGTCGAAGTCCCCCGTGTAGGTCCCGCCCCCGTCGAAAAGGACGAATTCGAGCGGATCGTCGTTGCCCACGAAGGCGTCGTTGCTGGGCACGATCATCGAAAAGAAGCTCAGCGCCCGGTTGGCCGTCGGGTCCAGCGTGCGGGTGACCGAAGCGGTCTCCCCCGGCTCGATCGGCGGCGGGCCGGAGGGCGATGCGAGAACGCCGCCGACGCTGCCGGGCTGCTCCATCAGGCGCAGGTCGCGCAGGGGGCCGAAATCGCCGAGCTCGGCCAGCGTCTCGATCTGCGGGCTGGCGGCGGCGCCGACGTCGAAGGCGTCGAAGGTCCCGTCGTGAAAGCCCAGATAGACGGGGGTCAGCGAGATGCCGGGGACGTCGACGAGGTTCTCGATCTCCACGGTGATCTCGAGCGCCGAGGCCGGCGCGGCGGCCAGAAGGCCGATGGCGGCGGCGAAGGGGGCGAGGCGAGGCATGGTCGGCGGCTCCTTGCGCTTGGAGGGCATTGGCCGGGCAGTTCCGGCGAATTGGACGTTACGCCGGGTCGATCGTGGGTCGCGGTCACTCCTGGCGCACGTTTCGGAGCGCCGAATCGCTCGGCCGCGTCACGTTTGCGGAACCGGATCCGTGAAGGGGGCGCGCTTGGGCGGCGAGGAAGCTCTGCCGCCCGTCGCCGTCGCGGCCATGGCCGCGTCGTCGCCCGTTGGGCCGGGGCCCCCCGGCGGCGGCCATCCGGCCCGCCCCGCCCGGCCCGCCCCCGCCCTCGCCGGGGGGGGGGGAGCGGTTGAACCCCTCCCGGAGAACCCCACCGCGGGACGGGCCG
>JBCCPD010000372.1:0-4116 GCA_039025075.1 Pseudomonadota bacterium
CGGCCCCCGCCGCCCCTGGCCGAGCCTCCCGCCCGCCCACCCCGGCCCGGCCAGGGGCGGCGGAGACCTTTCGCGAGGCGCCTGACGCGGTCACCGCGCCGGGGCAGCTCGCTTCGCACTATGCGCCGGGCGCGGCGCTGCGGCTGGAGGCGGCGGAGCCCGCGCCGGACGAAGCATGGCTGGGCTTCGGCGCCGAGCCCGCCGGCGCCGCGGACGGCGGGCGGCCGGCGCTCAACCTGTCGCCCTCCGGCGACTTGGGCGAGGCGGCCGCGTCGCTCTTCGCCCATCTACGCGCCCTCGACGCCCGGATGAGCGGCCGGGGGACCATCGCCGTGGCGCCGATCCCCGCCGAGGGGCTCGGGCTGGCGCTGCGCGACCGGCTGGCCCGCGCCGCGGCGCCTCGTACTAGATCGGAGACCGAAAGATGACCTTGCACGCCCCTTCCGCCGAGTTCCTGAGCGCGCTGCGCGAGCGGCTGGGCCCGCAAGGGGTGCGCGAGGCGGACCAGGCCGAGCCCTACCTGACCGAGCCGCGCGACTGGTGGCGCGGGGAGGCGGCGCTGGTCCTGCGGCCGGGCTCGACTGCAGAGGTGGCCTCGATCCTCAAGGCCTGCGCCGAGGCCCGGGTGGCGGTGATACCCCATGCCGGCGGCACCGGCCTGGTCGGCGGTCAGGTGCGGCCCGACGGGCCGCCGGGCGTCCTGCTGTCGGTGGAGCGGCTCAACCGGGTGCGCGAGGTGCGGCCCGAGGACGACGCTATGATTCTGGAATCCGGCGTGATCCTTCAGGAGGCGCAGCGGCAGGCCGAAAGCGTCGGGCGGCTGTTTCCGCTGTCGATCGCCGCCGAGGGCTCGGCGCGGATCGGGGGCGTGCTGGGGACCAATGCCGGGGGCGTGCAGGTGCTGCGCTACGGCATGGCGCGGGATCTGGTGCTGGGAGTGGAGGCGGTGCTGGCCGACGGCTCGGTCCATCACGGGCTGAAGGTGCTGAGGAAGGACAACACAGGCTATGACCTGCGGCATCTGCTGATCGGGTCCGAGGGCACGCTGGGGGTCATCACGGCGGCGTCGCTGCGGCTGTTCCCCCGGCCGCGGGAGGTGGCGACGGCCTTCGTGGCGGTGGAGGGCCCGCAGGGCGCGCTGGAGCTGCTGCACCGGATGCGCGAGGCGCTGGGCGAGACGATCAGCGCCTTCGAGCTGATCAAGAACACCGGCGTGCGGTTCGTGCTGAAGCATATTCCGGGCATCCGCGCGCCGTTCGATCCGATGCCCGCATGGTCCGTGCTGACCGAGGTCGGCGGGCCGGAGGGCGCAGGGGACCGGCTGGAAGAGGCGCTGGCGGAGGCCTTCGAGGCGGGGCTGGCGACGGACGCGGTGCTCGCGCGGTCCGAGGGCCAGCGTGAGGCGCTGTGGAACCTTCGCGAGTCGTTGCCGGAGGGGAACCGCAAGATCGGTTCCATCGCCGCGCATGACGTTTCGGCGCCCATGAGCCGGGTGGCGGCGTTCTTGGCGGCGGCGGACGCCGCGATCCTGAAGGCCGCGCCGGGGGTGCGGATCAACTGCTTCGGACACCTGGGCGACGGCAACCTGCACTACAACGTCTTCCCGGCCGAGGGACGGCGGCGGGAGGACTATGCCAACCTAAAGGGCGAGATCGTGCGGATCGTGCACGATCTGATCGACACCCACGGCGGTTCGATCAGCGCCGAGCATGGCATCGGGCGGTTGAAGAAGGACGATCTGAAGCGTTACGGCGATCCGACGAAGCTGGCGGCGATGCGGGCGATAAAGGCGGCGCTGGATCCGCAGGGCATCCTCAACCCTGGCGCGGTGCTGCCCGATCCGGCCTGAAGAGGCGAAACCGCCGCGTAGGCGCTGCGGCCCGGGGCCCGGGCGACGAGCGATGAGCGGCGAGGTCCTGAGCGTCGGCGGGGGGCGCGGACCGGAGGGCCGCGGCGACGCGATGCGCCGGGCCATCCGGTCCTGAACCGGTCGGAGCCCGCCCCGCGCGGGGCGGGCGCCCCCGATCCTGCTGGCAGTCGATCGCCTCGTTCTGGCGGCGGCGTCGGGAACGCGCGCCCCGCAGGCCACACGCCACACCAATCGCTCTACTCGCACCACGCACGCGGCCTAAAGCTACGCGCAGGGCGTCGTTCCTCGACATGTCGGGCGATGCGGCCGTCCGCCCCCCGGCGGGTCCGCTCATTCCCAACAGCAGTCGGTTTAGGGGCTGGACCATGTAAGGGGCGTAAACGCCGGCGCGGCGGGGCGCCGCATCGTGGAAACGTGATCAGGAGGCGGCCGAGAGCGCTTCCTGACCGCCTCCGGCGGGGCGGGACATTTCGAAAAGGTCGCGGGCGACGGAATAGTCGCGGTAGCCGCCGCGGGCGAGATGCGCGGCCTTTTCGGCGTCGTAGAGCCCGTCGGTGATGAAGTCGTCGCGGATGTGGACGTGCACCACGCGGCCGAAGACGACGACGTTCATCATGTCCTCGCCCCAGGCCGGCAGCACCACCTCCCGCTCCAGCACGCATTCGAAGGCGGCGGGGGCGGCGGCGACGAAGGGGGCCTTGATCTTCACGCTCGCGCCCTTTTCGAGGCCGGCGATGTCGAACTCGTCCTCGCCGGCCTCGAAGCCGCCGGAGGAGGCGTTCATGGGGTCCTTCAGGTCGTAGCCGACGACGTTGAAGGTGAACTCCTTGGTCTCGCGGATGTTCGAGAGGCTGTCCTTTACCCCGGCGTCGGGCGTCGCCTTGCGCCCGGTGGTGGAGAACATGACGATGGGCGGCGCGTCCGCCACGGCGTTGAAGAAGGAGTAGGGGGCGAGGTTGGCGCGGCCCTCGGCATCCAAAGAGCCGATCCAGCCGATGGGGCGCGGGGAGACGATGGCCTTGAAGGGGTTGTGCGGCAGGCCGTGGCCGTCTTCGGGGCTGTAATGCATGGCGGATCTCCTCGGGGTCTCGGGGTCGCGGACCCTGGGGGGGACCGCCCTGCCCGGTCGACTTAGCGTCGGGCCGCGCGCCTTCTAGACGAGGGCGGGCCGGACATGCCAGCTTCGCGGCGCTTCGCGAGGGGGGACGAGACCCGTGTTCCGGCTTCTGCGGGAGCGTCCGGAGGACGAGGCGGAGGTCGATTGGCTGCTCGACACCGCTTTCGCCCCGGGCCGGACCGCGCTTTCCAGCTATCGCCTGCGCGAGGGCGTCGCCCCGGCGGCGGAGCTGTGCTTGGTGGCCCGGGACGAGTACGACGCCGTGGGCGGCGCGATCCGGTTCTGGCCGGTGCGGCTGGGAGAGGCGGAGGCGACGGGGCTGCTGCTGGGGCCGGTGGCGGTGCACCCGACGCGCCAGGGCGAGGGGCTGGGCGCGGTGCTGATCGGCGAAGGGCTGGACCGGGCGCGGGAGGCGGGTTGGACGCGGGTCCTGCTGGTGGGGGACCTGTCCTACTACGGCCGCTTCGGCTTTTCGCGGGAGGCGGCGGCGGGCCGGGTGATGCCGCCGCCGACGAACCCGGACAGGGTGCTGGGCATGGCGCTCGCGCCCCATGCCATGGACGGGCTGCGCGGCGAGGTGCGGCGCTGGTCCTGAGCGGCGGAGCCGGCCGCGATCAGTCGAGCAGGAGGGAGAGCCAGCTGCGCTTGCGCGCGGGCGCGCGGCGGCGCTTCTGCACGGGCGCGGTCATCGCCGCGTTCCAGAGGATCATGTGGGTTTGCATCTCGTCGCGCCTCCGTCTTGCCGTCGGGCCGGTCGGGCCGGCTGTTTCGGGTGCGGGACGCGGCCCCGACCCCGGAGCCCCCTCGGGCCTCCCCCTCGGGAGCCGTCGTCTCGCACTATGACCTTGCGCGAGGGGGCGTGAAACCAGCGTGACGGTTTTGCGACGGCCGATTCACGGGCGGCCGGCGGCGCGGGAGGCGTCGTCAGCCTCGGGGCGACACGGCGCGGAAGGTGGCTGAGGCGCGGGCGGCGACCTGATCTTCGGCAGTGACGAGGGCGTCGACGAAGCCCATGGCGCCGCCGGCGCGGATCAGGCGAGGCTCGACCTGCAGCCACTGGCCGGCGCGGGCGGTGGCGGCGTAGTCGATGTTGAGGCTGACGGTGACGGCGCCGGAGAGGTCCCGCCCC
>JBCCPD010000373.1:0-4111 GCA_039025075.1 Pseudomonadota bacterium
AGCGGCCAGTCGGCCTGGAAGTCGCCCCCCGCATGGCGGCGAAGGCCGCCGATGCGCCGGTGCAGCTCGGTGGGGATCAGGCCTTTGTTGGGCACGCAGGATCCGTTGCGTCGGCGGATCGCGGCCAGGACCTGGTCGAAGGGGTCGGCGCGGATCTCCTCCGGCGGCCAGCGCAGCAGCGACGGACGCTCCTCCTGCGCCTCCGGCGGCGCGTAGTCGCTGTAGACGAGGGCGGCGTCCGGCGCGGCCTGCCGCGCGGCCATCAGGCGTTCGACGTAGTCTGGCGCGACCAGGTCGTCATGGCCCATGAAGAACACGAAGTCGCCGCTCGCCCGCTCCACCAGGTCGTTGTAGTTGCCCACCCAGCCGAGGTTCCGCTCGCGCAGGATCCGGACGACGCCGTCGCGCCCTTCGGCCCAGCGGCGCAGCAGGTCCGGCGTGCGGCCGTCGTTCGACGCGTCGTCGCCGATGACGATCTCGAGGTTCGGCCAGGTCTGCGCGGCCAGACTGTCGAGCGTGGCCGTCACGAACTCCGCGGCGTTCCAGACCGGCACGAGGGCGCTGACCTTCGGCGCCGAGCCAGGCGCGGGAGCGGCCGCGACGGCCGCCGCCGCATCCGGCGACGCCGCAGAGGGCGGAGGGTCGGCGGGCGGCGCCTCGGTCGACGCGCTCACGTGACGGCTCGCTCGCTCAGCAGCGTCTCCGCCGCCTCGAGGCCCAGCAGAGGCGCCGTGGTCAGCTTGCCCGGGTTCAGCGACATCCAGCCGTCGCGCAGCTTCGGCCCCACTTCGGCGCGCCCGTGCAGGCCGCTGCCGGGGTCGTCCACGTCGGTCTTGCCATGGGCGAGGATCGCCCCCGCGTCCACGAAGCCGAGCTCGGCCGCCTCGACCCCCGGCATGATCGCGCCCAGATGCTCCAGCGCGCCGGCGACGATCTCCGCCTCCAGAGCCGGATCCGCCCGGTCGCCCCGGCAGAGCGCGTTCCAAGCCTCCGGCGGCGCCGTGTCGCCGGTCCAGCCGCGGCAGCAGGACGGATACCAGGAGAGGTAGGACAGGCGGCCCGGCCAGGTCACCACGTCGCCATAGGCCCCGAGCACCATGGTCATGGACGGCGCCGCGTCGAGCCGCGCGGGCAGCCGCGCCATCACCCGATGCTTGAGCCGGTGCAGCCAGCCGGGCGCCGGCGCGGGCCCCTCCGCCTCCTCATCGAAGCGATAGAGGTTCTCCCAGGACGCGTTGATCACCCGCCGGGCGTCGAGGGAGAAAGGCCCGTCCGGCCCCTGCCCTTCCAGCCGGAACCCCTCCGCCAGGCGCCGGGCGGAGCGCAGGTCGCGGTCGGTCAGCACCTCGATCAGCGGATGGGCGTCGAGCGCGCGGCGCACCTCCACCCCCAGCGCATCCGTGTCGACGGCCAGCTCCTCTGTCTGGAACGCCGCCTGAGCCTGATCGGCGGAGAACCAGCGCGCCGTCTCCGCCTCGCCCAGCCGCCGGGCGAGCCGGTCGGGCCGCCGGCCCAGATAGTCGAGCGTCGGGTCCTGGGCGAGCCGCGCGCGGGCCTTGGCGGAGAGAGCGTCGTAATGCGCCTCCAGCGCGTCGGGGGAGGTCAGAGAGTCCTCGGCCACCAGATAGACGAAGGGCCGGGCCACCGGCACCGCGCCCATGTCCGCGCCCCAGCGGCGCAGAAGCGGCGCGAAGGTCAGCGCGCCGCGCAGCACCAGATCGGCCGTGATCCCCTCCGGATCGGCCGCGTAGATCAGACCGAGATGGATCTTGCCCTCGTTGCGCCGGCTGGCCCGGTTCATGGCCTGCCCGTCGCGCTCCAGCACCGTGCAGGGCTCGCCCCGTTCGGCCAAGGCCAGCGCGGCGCAGGCCCCGGCCAGGCCGGCGCCTATGACGACGATGTCTCGCTTCATTCACGCATCCCCACTCAGATCGCGATCACTCCCCACGACAGGTTTCTTAGCGGAGCATGACCGCCGAAGGAACCTCGGCGGCCGGGCGTGGCCGCGCGGCGCGAACCGCCCTATGGTCGCAGGGCGCGCCGCCGGCGCCGACATTCGAGCCTTCGCCGCGGCCCGCGGCGCCCAGCAGACCCGGACCCGACGCCATGAGCGGACTTCTCGCCCTTCTCGACGACGTGGCCGCCATCGCCAAGCTCGCCGCCGCGCAGGCGGACGACGTGGCCGGCCAGGCGGCCAAGGCGACCGGCAAGATCGCCGGCGCGGTTCTGGACGACGCCGCCAAGGCCGGGGCCAAGGCCGCCGGCGTGGTCATCGACGACGCCGCCGTGACCCCGAAATACGTCGCCGGCCTGCCCGCGGCGCGGGAGCTGCCGATCGTGTTGAAGATCGCCCGCGGCTCCATCTACAACAAGCTGGCGATCCTGCTGCCCGCGGCGCTGGTCCTGCAATGGCTCGCGCCCTGGCTGATGACGCCGCTTCTGATGCTCGGCGGCGCCTATCTGTGCTTCGAAGGGGCCGAGAAGATCCACCATCTGATCTGGCCGCAGGTCGATCATGGGCCCCAGGAGGCCGAGACCCTCTCCGCCGCCCATCTGGAGGAGCGGCGCGTGAAAGGCGCCATCAAGACCGACTTCATCCTGTCGGCGGAGATCATGACCATCGCCCTCTCCGCCATCGAGAGCGACAATTTCTTCATCGAGGCGATCATCCTGGCGGTGGTGGCCGTCGGCATCACCGCCGGCGTCTACGGCGCCGTGGCGCTGCTGGTGAAGGCGGACGATTTCGGCCTGCACTTGGCGGAGGAGGGGCGGACGGAGGCCGGCCGCGCCGTCGGGCTTAAGCTCGTCGCGGCGATGCCCTCGGTGATGAAGGCGATCGCCGGGATCGGCACGGCGGCGATGCTGTGGGTCGGCGGTTCGATCATCGTGCACGGGCTGCACGAACTGGGCTGGCACGGGCTCTACGACGCCGTGCACCATGCTGCGGAGGCCATCTCCCACGGAGTCGCCATCGGATCGGACTTCTTCGGCTGGCTGACCACGGCGGCTCTGGACGGCGCGCTCGGCCTGGCGCTCGGCTTCGCCCTGATCCCGGCTGTGGAGGCGGCGGCCCCGAAGCTCGCCGCCCTCTTTCCCGAAAAGCAGGCGGCCGAGGCCCCTGCGGACTAGAGGCTCAGCCCCGCTTGCGGCGCTTGAGCAGGCCGAGCCCGCCCAGGCCCGCCGCCAGCAGCGGCAGCGCGGCCGGCAGCGGCACCTCGCCCGTCGGCGGCGGCGCCAGCGGCGCGTCGAAGATCACCGTGTCGAGGCCCACCTGCTCGCGCACCGACGTGCCGTTCGACTCCAGCTCGATCCGCAGCGAATCGAGCCCGCCGAGGATCGTCGCCCAGTCGCTCGCCGAAGCGCCGAACTCGGCCGCGGTCAGCGGAACGACATAGGTGGTCAAGTCCGCCGACGGCAGGCCCGGGATCGGGTCGGTCGAAACGGTCACGCCGCCCGCCGTCAGCTCCACCTCGCCGAAATCCGGAAAGCTGCCGCCCACGCCCGAGATCGCGCGCACCGCGAAGGAGAACGTGCCGCCATCCGCGAAGGGCGTGGTCAAGTAGGCCGCCGGCGCCAAGATGCCGTCGAAGTCGTTGGCGAAATCCTGGGTCAGCAGGAAGCCGCCGCCGTCGATTCCCGCCGGACCGCCGCCCGAGGCCTGCGGGTCGAGCGTGAAGCCGTCCCCGACCCAGCCGTCGTCGGAACCGTCGAAGTTGGACGTGACGCTCAGCGCCAGGGCCGGCCCGGCGGCCAGCGCCGCGAAGGCCGCGGTCGCCATCAGTCTCTTGAAGTTCCGCATCGAGCTTCCCCTATCGATCTCCATGCGCTCTCCTATGGCGCACCTTGAACGAAGTGAAAATGAACCGTTTCTGTCGACGAAGGCCCGCGCCCCGATGACCCCGCTCCCATGCTGACCCCGCTGACGCCCGACACCATTCGGCCGCCCTTCGCCCGCTACTCGCACGGGGTGGAGGTGGCGGCGGGGGCCCGCCTCCTCTTCTCCTCCGGCCAGCTCGGCCTCGAGCCGGACGACGCCCTGCCCGAAGGGGCGGAGGCCCAGGCCGCCCGCTGCTTCGCCAATCTCGACGCGATACTGGCGGAGGCCGCCATG
>JBCCPD010000374.1:0-4109 GCA_039025075.1 Pseudomonadota bacterium
CGACGATCCGCTCGCCGGCGCTGGATCCGAGCGACCCGTCGAGCTGGGGCAAGGTGGGCCGCAACGACCCGTGCCCGTGCGGGTCCGGCCGCAAGTTCAAGCACTGTCACGGCCAGGTCGGCTAAGCCTCTGAGTTAACGGCGCCCTACTTGCGCGCCCTGCTCAGTCGGCAGTTTGGCATGTCGCTTCCGGACAGATCGACGGTTTGCGGCTGAGCGTTGTCTTTTGCGCGAGTTGCCGAGCCGATGCGCCGATGCGTTGCAGCGGTCGAATGCGGTCTTGGATCGACGCGTCCCTCGTCTCGCGGAGGAGTTCGAGCGTGGCGTCGAGCCGCTTGACGCGACGCGCCGCAGCGCCCGGCGTGCGCGTCACTCGGCAGCCAAAAACCGCTCCAGCCAATGGATGTCGTAGTCGCCCGAGATCACGTCGGCGTCCTCCGCCAGCGCGTCGAACAGAGGCGCGGTCGTGTCGATCCCATCCACCACCAGTTCCGACAAAGCGCGGCGCAGGCGGGCGAGGCAAGCCGGGCGGTCTTCGGCATGGACGATCAGCTTGCCGATGAGGCTGTCGTAGTAGGGCGGGATGGTCCAGCCGGCGTAGATGGCGCTGTCCATGCGCACGCCGCGGCCGCCCGGCGCGTGATACGCCTTGATCGTGCCCGGAGACGGCGCGAAGTCTGGCAGACGCTCGGCGTTGAGTCGGCATTCGATGGCGTGGCCGGTCGGCGAGAGGTCCTCCTGGCGGAAGCTCATCGCCTCGCCCGCGGCGACGCGCAGCTGCTCCTTGACCAGATCAACGCTCCAGACGGCCTCGGTCACCGGGTGCTCCACTTGCAGCCGAGTGTTCATTTCAATGAAGTAGAACTCGCCGTTTTCCCACAGGAACTCGATCGTGCCGGCGCCGCGATAGCCCATCTCGCCGACCGCGTCGGCGCAGGTCTTGCCGATGCGCGCGCGATCCGCGGCGCCGAGGGCCGGCGAGGGCGCCTCTTCGAAAACCTTTTGGTGGCGGCGCTGCAGCGAGCAGTCGCGCTCGCCCTGATGCACGGCGCGGCCGCGGCCGTCGCCGAAGACCTGGATTTCGATGTGCCGGGGGCCGCCGAGGTACTTTTCGATGTAGACCGCGTCGTCGCCGAAGGCGGCCATGGCCTCGGAGCGGGCGCTGGAGAACGCCGTCGGCAGATCGTCCGCGGTGCGCGCGACCTTCATGCCGCGACCGCCGCCGCCCGCCGCCGCCTTGACCAACACGGGAAAGCCCATGCCGCGCGCCACCGCCATGGCCTCGTCGACCGTCTCCACCCCGCCGTCGGAGCCGGGGACGACCGGCACGCCGAGCCGCTTCATCGTCTCCTTGGCGGCGATCTTGTCGCCCATGACCCGGATATGCTCCGACGTCGGGCCGATGAAGGCGAGGTCGTGATCCTCGAGCACCTGCACGAAGGCGGCGTTCTCGCTGAGAAAGCCGTACCCGGGGTGCACAGCCTCGGCCCCCGTGATCTCGCAGGCGGAAATGATGGCCGGCACGTTGAGATAGCTTTGCGCCGCGGCAGGCGGGCCGATGCAGACGCTTTCATCGGCCAGCCGCACATGCATCGCGTCGGCGTCGGCGGTGGAATGCACGGCGACGGTGGCGATGCCCATCTCTTTGCAGGCGCGGTGAACGCGCAGCGCGATCTCGCCCCGGTTGGCGATCAGGACCTTGTTGAACATCCGCCGCGGATCACTCGATGATCATCAAAGGCGCGCCGAACTCGGCCGGCTGGCCGTCTTCGACCAGGATGCGCTTTACCGTTCCGGCCTTGGGCGCGGGGATCTGGTTCATGGTCTTCATGGCTTCGATGATCATGACCGTTTGACCTTCGGCGACCGCGTCGCCGACGCGCACGAACGGCTCCGCCTCCGGTTCGGGCTGCAGGTAGACCGTGCCGACCATGGGAGAGGCGACGGCCCCGGGGTGCTTGGCCAGATCGTCCGCGGCGTCGGTCGAAGCGGGCGAGGCGGCCTCCGCCGCCGGCGCGGCGGGACTTGCCGCTTGCGCGGGCGGAACGAAGACCTGAGCCGGCGCAGCTGGCGCGGCCGCGATCTGGCGGGAGACGCGGACCTCGAGCTGATCGTCCTGGCCGAACTCGCGCTTCACCTCGATCTCCGAAAGGTCGGTCTCCTTCAGCAGCTCGGCGAGCTGCCGGATGAAAGCGATGTCGGCGTCGTGGGTGTTGGTCATCTGGCGCTCCGACCGCGCGGCCCCGGCGCCGCGGTGCAGGCGCACATACTATCGGGCGGAAGACTTGCCAAGACCAGGCCGCGAATCAACGCTTTGCGGGCCGGATCTCGAGTCGGCGCTGAAACGGTCCGGGGTTCGGCGGCGAGCACGAAACTCGTTGGCGGTCAGCCTCTCTCCGCCCGTTCCCGCGCCACCGCCTCTCGCATGCGATCGAGCGGGACGTAGCCGCGCACCAGCTGCCCGCCGATGACGAAGCTGGGAGTTCCTTCGATGCGCAGAGCGCGCGCAAGGCCTTGCGTGCGGGCGATGCGCTCGGCGATTTCGGGCCGCTCCATGTCGCGACGGAGTTGGCGCACGTCGAGACCGACGTCGTCTGCGTAGTCGAAGACCGCCCGCTCCGACAGCTGGCCTTGATGGGACATCAGAGCGTCGTTGTAGGCCAGATAGCGTCGGCCTTCGTCCTGATAGGTGGCCGCCAGCGCCGCCTGCGCCGCGACGCGGGAGGAGGGGCCGAGGATCGGGAATTCCTTGACCACGTAGCGCAGGCCCGGATCGGTCTCGATCAGCTCGCGCACCTCGTCATGGGCGCGCTTGCAGAAGCCGCAATTGTAATCGAGGAACTCGACCACCGTGACGTCGCCCTCCGGGTTGCCGGCGACGAAGGAGTAGCCGTCCGCCCACAACTCGTCGCGGTAGCGGACGACCAGGTCGCGATCGGCCATTAGCTCGGCCTCGCGACGCCGGGCCTCGAGCACCTCGATCGCCTCCATGATGATCTCGGGATGTTCGAGCAGGTAGCGCCGAACTTCAGAGCGCAGAAGCGACCGCTCCTCCGGCGGCATCTCCGTCTGGGCCTCAAGAGGCGACGCCAAGACGGCGGAGCCGAGCGCGAAGGCGCCGATCAGGAAGCGAAGCATCAGACATATCTCCGAAACGCGGGGTCGCCGGCGCTGCGGCCGACGTCAGGAATCGTCCGGCATGCTGGCGACGATGTCGTCGGCGCGCAACCAGGCCGGGCTGCCTGCTGGAAGCATGTCCTTGGCCCTTCGCGCAAGCCGGCGCGCGTCGCGCGAGGCGCCGAGCAGAGCCAGCCGTTCCGCCGAAGCCAGCGCCGCTTTGCCCTCTTCGCCCGTGCGCGCGTAGGCGAAGCTGAGATCGCGCAGCAGCCCCGGAGAGCCGCCGTTGGACAGCGCCGCCCCGCGCTCAAGCGCGGTCAAAGCTTCGCGATCCGCGCCCGGATCGCCCAAGGAGAGCAACGCGCGCCCGAGATGGCCGAGAATCAGCGGCTCTTCCGGCGCCAGAGCGACGGCTTGCCGGTAGGGGGCCACCGCGGCCGGGCCGCGCCCGCTTTCGAGCAGGATCTGACCCTTCAGCTCGTGGTAATACGCGTCGTCGGGGCGCAGAGCGATCAGTTGGTCGACCTCTCGCAAGGCGCCATCGGGATCGGGCAGCCGGTGCAGCGCCACGGCGCGGCGCAGACGCGCGAATTCGGAGCCGTCGTCGGGAGCGAGCCGCGAGAGCGTGGTGCGCGGGCTGACCAGAAAGCCGTCGAGCTTGGCCCCCATGCGCTCGGTCCAGTAGGCGAGCTGCGGGTCCGGCGGCGCGCCGCGGTGGGCCGATTCCGCCGCGCGCCGCTCCGACAGCGCCAGCCGCTCAGAGAAGACAGGGTGGGTGCGGGCGTACGGATCTTGGTTGCGGCCCGAGAAGACCTCCTGCCCGCGGAAGGAGCGCATGACCTCCATCAGACCTTCGGGGTCGATGCCCGCCCGCTCGAGATAGGTGAAGGCCGCTTGGTCGGCCGAGGCCTCCTCGCTGCGCGAATAGGCGAGCAGCGCCCGTTGGATGGCGGATTGCGCGCCGCCGGCGACGCCGAGGCCTGCGCCGGCGTC
>JBCCPD010000375.1:0-4090 GCA_039025075.1 Pseudomonadota bacterium
CCCCGCGCCGCCAAACGCGCCGCCGGTCGCCGCCGCGCCGCGGGCGGCCCCCTCGGTCACGGGTCCGACGCCATGCGCGGCGCCGCCTTCGGCCTGGCCCCGGCCGTCGTCGTCGCTCACTCGGTCAGCCTTTGGGGGCGGAGGCGTCGGACGGGGCGGCCGCTTCGATCGCCGCGCGCAAGCGCGTTTCGATCGACGTCTTCTTGCTCTCAGCCGTGATCTTCAGCCCGAAAAGGTCCTTGACGTAGAAGACGTCCACCGCCTGCTCCCCATAGGTGGCGATGAGGGCTGAGCTGATGGTGATGTTGGCCGCCGCCAAGGCCTTCGTCAGGTCGTGCAGCAATCCGACGCGGTCCTGGGTGTCGACCTCGATCACCGTGTAGATGTCCGAAGACGCGTTGTCGAAGGCCACGCGCGTGGGCACATGGAATTCGCTTTCGCGGCGCTTGACCTTGCGCTTGGGCATGAGAGCGTCGCGGGCCACCACCTCGCCCTTGAGGATCCGGTCCACGGTACGGCGCAGCCGGTCCAGCCGGTCCATGGCGTAGGGCGAGCCGTCGCCGGCCTGGATCCAGAAGGCGGAGCAGGCGTAGCCGTCCGAGGTGGTGAAGGTGCGCGCGTCCACCACGTTCGCGCCGGCCAGCGCCAGCGCCCCGGCGAGGCGGGAGAAGACGCCCGGATGGTCGGCGTTGTAGAAGCAGGCCCGCGTGGCGTCGCGGCTTTCGTCCCGTGCGAAGTCCGAGGCGACTTCGGCGTCCTTGGCGTCGCGGCCGAGCCGGGCGAAGACCGCCTGGCTTTCGGCAGAGAGCGAGAGGAAAAAGGGCGGGTAGTGGCGGGCGATCTCCGCCTCCGCCTCCTCGAAGGTCCAGCTCGGCAGGGCCGCGCGGAAATCGTCCTGCGCTTCGTGGATCCGCTCGTTGCGCGAGGGCTGGTCGCCGCCGCCGGTCAGCGCCTCGCGCGTGCGCCGGTGGAGCGTGCGCAGAAGCTGCGCCTTCCAGTTGTTCCAGGCGCCCGGGCTCACCGCCATGATGTCGCAGACCGTCAGGACCAGCAGAAGGTTCAGGCGGGAGGGCGCGCGCACCTCCCGCGCGAAGGCCTCCACCGTCGCAGGGTCGGAGATGTCGCGCTTCTGGGCCACGTCGGACATCAGAAGGTGATGGCGGATCAGCCAGCAGACGGTTTCCGACTGGCTCTCATCGAGGCCGAGGCGCGGGCAGATCTCCCGGGCCAGGGCCTCGCCCAGGATCGAATGGTCCTCCGGCCGGCCCTTGCCGATGTCATGCAGCAGGAGGGCCACGTAGAGGAGGGTGCGGTCGACGCCCTGCTCGAGGATGCCCGAGGCGACGGGCAGGTCCTCCACCAGCTCCCCCCGTTCGATCCGATGCAGGATGGAAACGGCGAGGATGGAGTGCTCGTCCACCGTGTAGTGGTGGTACATGTTGTACTGCATCATCGCCACGATGCGCCCGAACTCGGGCATGAAGGCGCCCAGCACGCCGGTCTCGTTCATGCGGCGGAGCGCCCGTTCGGGATCGTCCGAGTTCACGAGCATCTCGAGGAACAGCCGGTTCGCCGTCGGGTCGGCGCGCACGGCGTCGTCGATCAGATCGAGATTGGCGGCCAGCATGCGCATGGCATTGGGGTGGATCAGCGCGCCGGTGCGCAGGCCGGCGTCGAAAAGGCGCAGAATGTTGACCGGATCGTCGCGCAGGACCGCCTCGTCCGGAACGGTGATGCGGCCGTCGAGCATCTGGAACGGGCCCGGCGCGGTTCCGCCTTGCAGGCCGAAGGCCCGGCGCAGGGAGGCTAGGACCGGGCGTTTCTTGACGTGCCGGGCCTCCAGCGCGGCGAGGAAGATGCGCGTCAGCTCCCCCACCGCCTTGGCGTGCTGGAAATAGCGCTGCATGAAGCGCTCGACCCCGCGCTGGCCTTCGGTGTCGTCGAAGCCCAGTCGGCGGGCGATCTCCACCTGCTGGTCGAAGCTGAGCAGCTCGTTGGCGCGGGCGGAGGACCAGTGCAGGTGCATGCGCACGGTCCACAGGAACGCTTCGGCCTCGGCGAACACGGCCACCTCGTCCTCGGCGAAGACGCCTTTTTCCACCAGATCCGTGGGGGAGCGAGCGTGATAGAGGTACTTGGCGATCCACCAAAGCGTCTGCAGATCGCGCAGGCCGCCTTTGCTTTCCTTGACGTTCGGCTCCAGCAGGTAGCGCGAGCCGCCGTGCCGGTCGTGGCGCTGGGCGCGCTCCTCCAGCTTGGCTTCGACGAATTCGGGGCCGCTGCGGGCGAAGAGATCGTCCCAGAGCCGCTGCTCAAGGGACGCCGCCAGCGCCGCGTCGCCTGAGATGAAGCGATGTTCCAGCAGCGCGGTGCGGATGGTCATGTCCTGCTTGGCCAGGCGCAGGCAGTCGTCGACGGAACGGGTGGCGTGGCCGACCTTCAGGCGCAGGTCCCAGAGCAGATAGAGGACGGATTCGACCAGGCTCTCGACCCACGCGGCCTGCTTCCAATGGATCAGGAACAGCAGATCGACGTCGGAATGGGGCGCCATCTCGAAGCGGCCGTAGCCGCCGACGGCCAGAACCGCGAGGCGCTCGCCCTCGGTCGGCGTGGGATTGGGGTGCAGCCAGCGGAGCGCCGTCTCCAGCGTCAGGCGCACGATCTCATCGGTGAGCCAGGCGCTGGAGCGGGAGGCCGCCGGCCCGGCCCAGGGTCGGGCCTCTCCGGCCGTTTCGATGGCGGAGCGGCCCTGGTCCAGCGCTTCGCGCAGCACCGCGGCGAAGCCGACGCGGCGGGGGCCTGAGGCGTCGTCGCGCAGATCGGCCGCGGCTTCGGTCAGGCGGGCGAGAACGGCGTCGCGATCGAGGATCTCCCGCGCGGGGAGGATCAGCACGAAGTCGCCGCGGCCGGGAGCCGCGCCCTGCGCCTGGGCCGCCGCGTCGGCGGCGCGGGCGGCGTCGGGGGCCGGCTTGGGTCCGTCTCGGCGGGTTTTTCGACGGGACGGCGCGCGCGGCGGAACCGAGCTCGCCGAGGCGGCGCCGCTCACGCGCCGGACCCGGCGGCGGGCAGGGCGGAGACCGGGCCCGGCGCAGCCTCGTCCGTCGGCGCGGCGGTCTCCGGCGGCTGCGCGAACGAAGGGGAGCCGGGGGCCGGCTCCAAGGGGATGAACCCGTCCGGCGTCGCCTCCAGGATCGCCAGCTCGCGGCGATTGAGCCCGTCCGGAGTGAAGCGGACGCGGCCGGCGGCGCCGTCGAACCCGGCGGCGCTGGTGACGTCTCCGGCGTCGAAGGGCGTGGGGTCGCCCCGCTCGCGCGCCCGGCGCATCATGCCGGCGGCGGCGGCGGCGGCGTCGTAGCCGACCCAGGCGAGGGGGTGCGGACGGGTTCCGCTGCGCGCCTGATAGCGCGCCGCGAACGCGGCCATGTAGCCCGGGTCCGGCGCGGCGAAGCGGCCGCCCATCAAAGCGTTCTCCGCCAACAGCGCCGGGTCGTTCCAGTCGGAGAAGCCGAGGAACAGCGTGTTGCGCGTGGTCAGCCCGTGGAAGTTGAGGAAGGACGCCGCCGCCTGCAGGCCTTGCCCGCGATCGGGCAGCAGAACGGCAGAGGCGCCCGCCGCGCCATGGGCCTGGGCGTAGTCGCCGGAGCTGTTCTGGATCCCCTCGAAGCTGCGCGGATAGCCCAGCGCGGCGACGATCGAGACGCCCGCCCCCCGCGCGGCGGAGCGCGCGGCCGACAGCGCTACGCGGCCGGCGGCGTCGTCGGGGTGGTAGACGCCCGCCGCGAAGGCCCCGCGGGAGGCCGCGTGGCGCAGCACGCGCTCGGCTTGGTCGGTGGCCAGCAACCCGGCCAGCCAAACGCCGGGGCCGGCCGCCGACGGGGTATTGGAGAAGGAGATCACGTTGAGCCCCGCCTCGCGCGCCGCCGCGGCCACGGGCGCGGCGTTGGCGCCGAAGAGCGGGCCGAGGATCAGGTCCGCGCCCTCCGCCGCCGCGGCGCGGGCCGCGGCGGCGGCGGCGGCGGGATCGCCGCGGGTGTCCTTGACGTCGAGCGTGATGAGGCCGGCCCCTTGCTCGGCCGCGGCGAGGCGCGCG
>JBCCPD010000376.1:0-4075 GCA_039025075.1 Pseudomonadota bacterium
AGATAGCGTGCGCGGCGGTTGCTGCGGGTTTGCGCCTCCCGCAAAGGACTGCGCGAGCCGAGTCGTTCGCCGGGTCAAGGCTCGCGAAGCGACCGGCCTTCTTCAGGCCGGCTCGGCCTTGAGGCGCGGGACGACTCGGCGGACGCTCGATGGAGAGCCCTTGCGGCTCTTCCCCAGCAAACGGCGATCTTCCTCGAAGCCCAACCGACGCCTGCCATTCCAGGCGCCGGCGCGAATGCGCGCGAGCCGATGGGGCTCGACGCCCCGGAGGCGAGACCCCCTGGGCGCCGCGTCAGAAGATGAAGTCGGCGCGGGTGAGCTGGTTCTGGTCGGTGTCGTCGAGGGTCGCGCGGCCGCCGTCCCAGCGCACTACGGCGGAGGAGCCGTTTTCGGTGATGCGCAGGTCGCGCATGCCGCCGGGCTTGTCGGGGCCGGAGAAGGCGATCTTGTCGCGGCCGTCGGCGAAGTCGATGATGCGGTCGTCGCCCGGGCCGACATAGTAGGTGTCGCGGCCGCGGCTGCCGTAGAACGTGTCGTTCCCGGCGTTCCCCCAGAGGCTGTCCGCGCCGCCGCCGCCCCAGATGCGGTCGTTTCCGGCGCCGCCCCAGGCGCGGTCGCCGCCGCCTCCGACCCAGATCCTGTCTGCGCCGCCGTCGCCCCAGAGGCGGTCGCCGCCAGAGCCGCCTCGGATTTGGTCGCGGCCGCCGCCGCCGTAGCCGCGATCGGCGCCGCCCTCTCCGAGGATCTCGTCGTTGCCGGCGCCGGCGCGCATCAGATCGCGGCCTCCGCGCCCTTCGAGGGCGTTGGCGCCGCCGTCGCCGCGCAGCGCGTCGCCCCGCTCCGAACCGACGACGTTCTCCACGTCGCGCAGGCGGTCGCCTTGGGCGTCGCCTCCGGACTGGCGGACCTTGCCGAGGTCCACCTGCACCCCCTCCTCGGAGGTGCGGTAGTCGGCGGTGTCTTCGCCGCGGCCGCCGTTCAGCCGGTCCGCGCCGGCGCCGCCGCGCATCAGATCGCCGCCGCCGCCGCCTTGCAGCCGGTCGGCCTGGTTGCCGCCGATCAGGATGTCGCTGCCGCCCTGGCCTTGCAGGTTGTCGGCGCCGCGGTTGCCGAAGACGATGTCGTCGCCGGCGCCGGCGCGGACCACGTCGCCGCCGGTCTGGGCCATGGCGATCAGCTCTCCCGCGTCGGTGCCGCCGGGGGAGACGAAATCCTCCTGCAGTTGATAGAGCTTGCCGGCGAAGCGAATGAACTCGACGTCGTAGCCGACGAGCATGGCGTCTTCGTTGAACTGGTTGAGCACCCGGAAGACGGTGGGGTCGGCCGAGCGGGTCTTGGGGTCGGAGTAGGCGAGCACGAGGTCGACGCCGTCGGCGAAGGCGCGGTTGAGGTCGGCGGCTTCGAAGTCGGCGGCGAGCAGGTCGCCGGTGCTGTTCTCGTCCTCTTCGATGGTGTTGGTCGCGCGGAAGTCTCGGTTCCAGTAGTAATAATCGGCCCCGTTGCCGCCGTTGAGGTAGTTCACGCCGCGCGAGGCGTGCAGGTGGTCGGTGGAGTCGCCGCCGAACAGGCTGTCGTCGCCGTCGCCGCTGAAGATCACGTCCCGACCTGAGTTGCCGAAGATGGAGTCGGCTTGGCGGGAGCCCATGAACCACTCGCTGCGTGTCGAGTCGCCGCGCTGGACGCGGGCCTCGATCTCCTGCTGGTTCTCGTTGAAGATGTACTGGAAGCTGCTCCGGTTGCCCTGGCTGTTGAGGTGTCGCAGGTCCAGGAACTCGGCGCCGTCATGGGCGTCGGTGGGATCCTGCGGCTGATTTGGGTCGTCGTTGCCGTACTGATCCTCGATCTGCAGAGAGTCGCCGGCGCTGGTGAAGAAGAAGGCGCTGTATTCGACGCCGCTGCTGAACGGCGTTTCGGGCGGGTCGAAGGTCTCGCCCTGCAGCACCAGGAAGGCGTCCGAAATGTATTCGAGATCCAGGAACCGCTCGTTGGTGAACTCCGTGTCCGGCGTCCAGAACCGCAGGCGGTCGGCATTGTTCTGAGCCGAGCCGTTGAGGTCGGTCAGGTTCTCGTATTCGTCCAGCAGATCGTTCCCGGAGCCTTCGACGAAGTGGTAGAAGTCGATCTGCCGGCCGCCGTCGAGCCGGTCGTCGCCGCGGCCGCCGAAGAGGCTGTCCTGGCCGCGCCCGGAGATGAGCGTGTCGTCGCCGCCCCGGCCGAAGAGCGTGTCGCCGAAGTTGACGTCGAGATCTTCGACGCGCAGTTGCTCATCGCCGTTGGTGCCTACGAGGGTGGTCATGACGGTCGTCCTTCTCCCTGCGCCTGGGAGGGGCGTGCGGCGAGGTCGCCGCGCGGCCTGGACGTTCCGTCCTCCCCCAAGTCGTTCATGAAGACCATGACGCCAGGAGACGGCCAAGTGAACGGCGATTATCTGAATATGAGTTCAGATATCTGGCGCATTGACGGAGAGTTGACGTTGCGGCGGACTTCGGCGGCGGATTTGGGCGGCCGACCTAGGCGGCGTCCGGCGCCGCGCCGCCGCGCCGTCCGGGGCCGGACTGAGGAAGGCCGGCCCCGGCGCAGGCGAGCTGCGGCTACGGGGTCCTGGTACTCGCGGCCGCGCGTGGGGCGGGGCCGTGGACCCTAGCGGCTGTACTGGAACGCTCCGCTTCACACATACGCTACGCTCTTCACGAAGATGAACATATGGGATTCGCGCGCTGAGTCAAGGAAGGTTAATGAATTATGAATCTGCGCGGCGGCGCAGCATCCGGTTTGGCGCGGGGCGCGGGGACGCTCCGGTCCCGTCGCTTTGCGCCGTCAGTCCCGACGCATCCCGCAGTCGCCCCAAAAGTCGCTCCGTGGTCACTGGGCGGCGAGCGCGGCCTCTCGCGCCTGCCGCAGGCGGGTGAAGTCGTCGCCGGCATGGTGGCTGGAGCGGGTGAGCGGCGTGGCGGAGACCATCAGGAAGCCCTTGCCCCAGGCGGCCTTCTGGTAGGCTTGGAACTCCTCGGGCGTGACGAAGCTGGCGACGCGGTGGTGGCGCGGCGTCGGCTGCAGGTACTGGCCGATGGTGATGAAGTCGACGTCGGCGGAGCGCATGTCGTCCATCACCTGATGCACGCTCTGCCGGTCCTCTCCGAGGCCGACCATGATGCCGGATTTGGTGAAGATGGAGGGGTCCAGCTCCTTCACCCGCTGCAGCAGGCGCAGGGAGTGGAAGTAGCGGGCGCCGGGGCGCACCTTGGGGTAGAGGCCCGGCACCGTCTCCAGATTGTGGTTGAAGACGTCGGGCCTGGCGGCGACCACGGTCTCGAGGGCGCTGGGCGCGCATTTGAGGAAGTCCGGGGTGAGGATCTCGATCGTCGTGCCGGGGGCCTTGCGGCGGATGGAGCGGATGGTGCGGGCGAAGTGCTCGGCCCCGCCGTCGGCGACGTCGTCGCGATCGACGGAGGTGACGACCACGTGGTTGAGGCCCAGCTTGGCGACGGCGTCGGCGACGCGGCCGGGCTCGAACGGGTCGAGCGCGTCGGGGCGGCCGGTGGCGACGTTGCAGAAGGTGCAGCCGCGGGTGCAGATCTCCCCCATGATCATCATGGTGGCGTGGCCCTGGGACCAGCACTCGCCCACGTTGGGGCAGCCGGCCTCTTCGCAGACGGTGACCAGCTTGTTGGTCTTGATGATGTCGCGGGTGCGCGAATAGCCCTCCCCGCCCGGCGCCTTGACGCGGATCCATTTGGGCTTGCGCAGGATCTCCGTCTCCGGCCGGTGCGCCTTTTCGGGGTGGCGCTGGGCGCGGTCCTTCAGGTCGCGGTCCTTGAGATTGCGGGCCAGGACGGCGGGGGGCAGATCCTGCGGCATGGGCGTCTCCTTCGCGATTGAACCTAGGGCGTTCGCGGGCGTGGCGGAAGGGGACCTAAAGGCGCGCCGGCGCAAGGCCGGGTTGCGCGGCGCTGAACGGAAAAAGGCGCGCCCCGGGGGGCGCGCCTTGGCGGGTCCGAGCGGGGCGGCGGGGTCAGCCGCGGCGGCGGGGTCAGCCGCGGCGGCGGCGGACGAGGCCCATGCGGCCGAGGGCGCT
>JBCCPD010000377.1:0-4051 GCA_039025075.1 Pseudomonadota bacterium
ACCAGCCGCCATGGCCCGCCGGCGATGGCCGCCGCCGGGGTCCGCGCAGCCGAGGCCGCCGATGTTGCCGCGCCGGCGCGGCGGTGCTATCGGGCCGCGCCTTGCAGTCTCGACGACAGGATCCGCCCTATGACCGCCTCCCCCTCTCCCGCCTGGACCGACCGCCGCATCCTGGCCGGCATCGCCGCCATGGCGGCGGTGGTGGCGCTGTCCAACGTGCTGGTGCAGGTCCTGCTGGGCGACTGGCTGACCTGGGGCGCGCTCACCTACCCCATCGCCTTTCTGGTGACGGACCTGACAAATCGCGCGGTCGGCCCCGCGGCCGCGCGCCGGGTGGTCGCGGCCGGCTTCGTGGCCGGCGTGATCTGCTCCCTGATCGCCGCGGGCTTCGGCCTGACCACGCTGCGCATCGCCTGCGGCTCAGGCCTCGCCTTCCTGGCGGCCCAGCTGCTGGACGTGACCGTCTTCGACCGGCTGCGCCGGGGCGCCTGGTGGCGGGCGCCGCTGACCTCCTCGATCCTCGGCTCGGCCCTCGACACGGCGCTGTTCTTCTCCATCGCCTTTTCAGCCGCCTTCGCCCCGCTGTTCCCGGCCGAGGACGTGGCCTGGGCCAACGAGGCGATCCCGCTGCTGGGCGTCGGCCCGACCGCGCCGCTCTGGGTCAGCCTCGCGGCGGCGGACTTCGCCGTGAAGCTGGGCCTGGCGCTGCTCGCCCTCGCGCCGTTCCGCGCGGCCTCGGCGCGGATGGAACCGGACCCGGGCTGAGCGAAGACGTCGTCGGCCGGGGCGGGGCGCCGTCCGAGAGGCTCGAAGGTCCCTCTTGATCCTCGCCCGCCGCCGCGCGCGAATGGCTGCGACGACGAAGATCAGGCGACGCCGCCGCGAGGCGAAGGACGGACGGCGCGCGATCCAGGGGAGGGACGGCCGATGACCCCGCCGCTGCAGGGCGTGCGCGTGCTCGACCTGACCAACGTGCTCGCCGGGCCGTTCTGCTGCCATCAGCTCGCCCATCTGGGCGCCGAGGTCGTGAAGGTGGAGGCGCCCGGCCGCGGCGATCTCGCCCGCACCCTGGGCGGCGACGAGGCGTTGAACGCCGCCGGCATGGGCGCGAGCTTTCTGGCGCAGAACGCCGGCAAGCGCTCCATCGCCGTGGACTTCAAGACCGAGGCGGGGCGCGAGACCCTGCGCCGGCTCGTCCGCGCCGCCGACGTGCTGGTGGAGAATTTCAGGCCGGGCGTCATGCGCCGTCTCGGCCTCGGCCCCGAGGCTCTGCGGGTCGAAAACCCGCGCCTGATCTATTGCGCCATCTCGGGCTTCGGCCAGACCGGGCCTTGGATCGAGCGGCCGGCCTACGATCAGATCGTCCAAGGCGCCGCCGGCGTCATGTCCGTCACCGGCGATCCGGACGGGCCACCCACGCGCGCCGGCTACCCGGTCGCCGACACCGCCGGAGGGCTCACCGCCGCCATGGCCATCTGCGCCGCGCTCAACGCCCGGCCGCGCGGCTGCGTGCTGGACGTGTCGATGCTTGAAGCGACGCTCGCCACGCTGGGCTGGGCGGTGTCCGAGCACCTCGTCTGCGGCGAAGAGCCTCGACGCCGGGGCAACGACAACGTCACCGCCTCCCCGTCCGGCGCGTTCGAGACCGCCGACGGTCTTCTGAACATCGCCGCCAACAAGGACGACCAGTGGCGCGCCCTTTGCGGCCATCTGGAGCGCGAGGACCTGCTCGACCATCCGGACTACGCCGACCGCGCCTTGCGCAAGAAGAACCGCGCGCCGCTCAAGGCCGCGCTGGAGGAGACGCTGCGCACCCGTCCGGCGCGGGACTGGGAGGCGGAGCTCAACGCCCTCTCCGTGCCCGCAGGCGCCGTTCTGACGGTGCCGCAGATCCTGGCCGAGCCGCAGCTGCAGGGCCGCGGCTTTCTCGAAACCTTCGAGGACGTGCCCGGCGTCGACCGCCCCGTCAGCATCGCCGGCATCGGCGTCAAGATCGACGGTCAGGCCCCGCGCGTCGCCGCCCCGCCTCCGGCGCTGGACCAGCATGGGGAGGAGATCCTGGCGGAGCTGGGCTGCTCGCCGGAGGAGATCGCCGCCCTGCGGCCGGAGCGCGGATCATGACCGACGGCCCCTCCGACGTCTCCGACTGGTGGCGCACGGAGATCATCGACATGGCGCCCGGCGCGATCCGCATCCGCGGCCGCCCCATCGAAGACCTGATCGGCGCTTTGAGCTTCCCTCAGATGGTCTGGCTGATGCTGCGCGGAGACCTGCCGTCGGAGCCGCAGGCGCGCCTGCTGGAGGCGGCTCTGGTCGCCGCGGTCGACCATGGCCCGCAGGCGCCCTCCATCGCCGCGGCTCGCATGGCGGCGACCTGCGGGCTCGGCCTGAACGGCGCCATGGCCACGGCGGTGAACATGCTGGACGACGTCCATGGCGGAGCCGGCGAACAGGCGGTGGAGCTGTACCGAGACGCCGCCGCGCGGGTCGCCGCCGGCGCCTCGGCCGAGGCGGCGGCGGAGGCCTCCGTCGCCCTCTGGCAGGCCGAACGGTCCCGCTTCGTGCCCGGTTTCGGCCACCGTTTCCACAAGCCGCGGGACCCGCGGGCGCCCCGCCTGCTCGCCCTGGTGGACGAGGCGCAGGCCGCCGGCGCCGTCTCAGGCGACATCGCCCGGGTCGCGCGCGCGATCCAAGACCATCTCGACGCCGTCCGCGGCAAGCCGGTGCCCATGAACATCGACGGCGCCACCGCCGTCATCTACGCCGAGCTGGGCTTCGCGCCGCCGCTGGCCCGCGGCCTCTTCTGCCTCTCCCGCGCCGTCGGGGCCCTCGCGCACGCCTGGGAGCAATCGCAGCAGGGCGGCCGCAACAAAGGTCCCACGCCGCCCGAATACCGCTGGACCTACGAGGGCGAAAATCCCATCGTCGCCGAAACAAAACCCAATGGGAGGAAACGGACATGACCATCGCCAAACCCCTGGCCGCCGCGGCCCTCGCGGCCGCCCTGGCCCTGCCGGCCTCGGCGCAGGACATCGAAGACATCCACTTCCTGATCCCCGGCGGCGCCGGCGGCGGCTGGGACGGCACCGCCCGCGGCACCGGAGAGGCGCTGACCAAGGCCGGCCTGGTCGGCTCCGCCACCTATGAGAACATGTCCGGCGGCGGCGGCGGCAAGGCCATCGCCCACCTGATCGAGACCGCCGACAGCCAGCACGGCACGCTGATGGTGAACTCCACCCCCATCGTGATCCGCTCTCTGCAAGGCGTGTTCCCGCAGAACTTCCGGGATCTGACGCTGGTGGCCGGCACCATCGGCGACTACGCCGCGCTGGTGACCAACGCCGACAGCGACATCGGCTCGATGGGCGAGCTGCTGGAGGCCTATCGCGCGGACCCCAACGCCGTCGCCATCGGCGGCGGGTCGGTCGCCGGCGGCATGGACCATCTGGTCGCCGCCCTGGTGATGAAGGGCGCGGGAGAGAACCCTACGGCGGTCAAGTACATCCCCTACGACGCCGGCGGCAAAGCCATGGCCGGCCTCCTGTCTGGGGAGATCCAGGCTCTTTCCACCGGCTTCTCGGAAGCCGCCGAGCTGGCCCGCCAAGGCGAGGTGCGCGTCCTATGCGTGACCTCGGCCGAGCGCGTGCCCGCCATGCCCGACGCGCCGACCTGCACCGAGGCCGGCGCGGCGGCGGAGTTCGTGAACTGGCGCGGCTTCTTCGGCGCCCCGGGCCTGCCCGAGGACAAGAAGGCGGCGATGATCGGCGCGCTCGACGCCATGTACGACACGCCCGAATGGGAGGCCGTGCGCGCCCGCAACGGCTGGGTCGAGATCTTCAACCCCGGCGACGAGTTCGAGGCCTTCCTGGTGGAGCAGGAGCAGCAGATCGGCGATCTGATGCGCGAGCTCGGCTTCCTCTGACACCGTGCCGACGGATGCCATCCGCGCGCCTGCTGGGCTGTGCGGATGGGCTCTGCTCCTTGGTCAATGGAGGCTGCCGATGACCCTCTCGAAGGACCGGATCGGGGCGCTCCTGCTCCTCGTTTTCTG
>JBCCPD010000378.1:0-4043 GCA_039025075.1 Pseudomonadota bacterium
GAAATAGCCTTCCCGCCCGCCCCGCGCCAGCCGTGCAGGGCGGTTGACTTCGCCCGCCCCGCGCGGCCCCATGAACGCCATCCCGTGGCAAAGGACCGTCTTGGCATGTCGGACACCGCCGAAGCGTCGCGCGACGAGGGCCCCGCGCGGTCCGAGGCCCCGCGCAAGCGCCGCATCTCCGCGGCCGAGCTGCGCGCGCGCGCCATCAAGGCTCACCAAGCGGGCGAGCTGGACGAGGCCTTCGCCGCCTATCGCCTCTACCTGCGCGCCAAGCCCCGCGATGCCGGCATCTGGACCAATCTGGGCGCCCTGCACCGCAAGCGCGGCCAGCACGCGGTCGCCGCGGCGGCCCAGCGCCGCGCCGCCGCCCTGGCGCCCGAGGACGCCTCGATCCTGAGCAATCTGGGCAACGCCCTGCAGGACGCCGACCGGCTGGACGAGGCGCTGCAGGTCCGCGGCGAGGTGCTGCGCCGCCGCCCCGACGACCCCGAGGCCCACGCCATGCTCGCCGTCACCCTGCGCTCTCTCGCGCGGTTCGAAGAGGCGGCGGAGATCTGCGACGGCGGACTGCGCCGCAGCCCCGGCCATGCGGAGCTGCGCGTGCAGAAGGCCATGGCCCTCCTCGCCCTCGGCCGCTACGCGCAGGGCTTCGAGCTGTTCGAATCCCGCTGGGACATCGGAGAGATCGACAAGCCCGACTACCCCGAGCCCGAATGGGACGGCGCCGATCCCGCCGGCAAGCGCCTGCTGGTGCTGCCGGAGCAGGGCAACGGCGACACCCTGCTGATGACCCGCTTCCTGCCGGGCCTGAAGGCGCTGGGGGCCCATGTCACCCTCGCCGTCAAGCCCGGTCTGGCCCGACTGATGCAGGGGATCGAGGGCGCCGACAGGGTGCTCGTCACCGGCTCGCCCAAGCCCAAGGTCGACGCGGTGGTCAACATGATGGACCTGCCGCGCCATCTGGGCGCGCGGCCCGACGCCCTTCCGCCGTCGCCCCGGCTCAGCATCCCCGAGGACTCGCGCCGCCGCGCCGCCGCGCTGGTCGGACCCTACGAAGGCCTGTTCCGCATCGGCGTCGTCTGGTCGGGCTCGGTCACCTACAAGGCGAACTTCAAGCGCTCCATGGACGTCGCGCGCTTCCTGCCGCTGGCCGAGCGGCCAGGCGTGCAGCTCTTCAGCCTCTACAAGGGCCCGCTGCTGGACGAGTTCCGCGCCGGGCCGCTCTCCGCCGGGCTCATCGTCGACGCCAGCGGGGACGATCGCGACTTCGCCGACGCCGCCGCTCTGGCGGAGCGGATGGATCTGATCGTCGGGGCCGACACCGGCGTCATGCACCTGGCCGCCACGCTCGGCCGCCCGGTCTGGAACCTGCTCGCCTACTCGCCCTATTGGCTCTACGAGCTGGAGCGGGATGCGACCCCCTGGCACCCGACCATGCGGCTTTTCCGGCAGCCCTCGCCCGGCGACTGGGACGCGCCCTTGGCCGAGGTCGGCGCCGCTTTGGATGCGCTTCTGGCCGCCCGCACGGGCGCCAGGGCATGAGCGCCGGGGCGCGGCCGAGCGCGCCTCATGCAGGCCGGCGGAAGCGCCAAAACGACGACGAAAAGAACGACGCGCCAGGCGATGGCGGAACCCCGGGCTTGCGCGAGGACCCGGCCGAGGGGGACCGGCCGCGGGGCGGGCCGGACCCGTCCGGCCTCATGATCTCCGCCCCTGTCTCTCCGGGCGAACTGATCGACAAGATCACGATCTTGGAGATCAAATGCGTGCGCATCCCCGACGCCGCCAAGCGCGCCCTCGCGGCGGACGAGCTTCGGCTTCTAGTCGAGCGCCGCGACTCCGCCGTCCCCGCCTCCGAGGCGCTCGACTCGCTCGCCGCCGATCTGCGCGGCGTCAACGAAAGTCTCTGGTCCGTCGAAGACGACCTGCGCCGCTTCGAAGCCAAAGGCGAGTTCGGCGCCGCCTTCGTCGCCCTCGCCCGTTCGGTCTACGTGCTGAACGACCGGCGCGCGGCCTTGAAGCGCGAGATCAACGCCCTCCTCGGCGCCCGCCTGCGCGAGGTCAAAAGCCACCCCGACCACCGCTGACGAGCGCGCCCGGCGCATCGCCAGCCCGGCGAGCCCTCGCGCTTGGACGGGCGCCGCAGAGCGGGGTTCGACCGTCCGCCCCGGTCCCGCTCCCGCGCCACCCCTCATTCAGGGGTGAACGGCAGAGCCACCACGAATTCAAAATATTGATTTTGATAGATATTCGAGTGACTTAAGCAGGCGTCCACGCGTGGACGCCCGCATCACCCTGGCGCCGACGCCCCGGCCTCGACCGCCCGCGCCCTCGCCAGCGCCGTCTCGACCTCCTCGGCCAGCGCCGCCCGCTCCTCGGGGCTCAGAAACGCGCCCAGCTCGATCTCCCGCCCCGCGCCCTTCAAGGTCAGGTAGTTCTCGGGCCGCCCGCGCCCCTCAGGATGCACCGTCACGCTCACCCAATAGGGGTTCGCCTGCCAGCGCAGGACCCTCCCTTGGGGTTCCCGCCGCTCCACCGCGATCAGATCGGGCCACAGCCGCAGCTCCTCGGTCAGCCGACCGTCCCGATTGCTGCAATGGATGGCATAGCCCAGCGCCCCCAAGGCTCCGGCCAGGAACGGCGCCAGCCCCAGCGCCGCCTTCACCAGACCGATCGCCACCAGAGGCAAGCTCAGCATGGCGCCGGTGAAGGCCATGACCCCGACGAAGCCGCGTCCGCTCAGCGACCGGTTCGGCCAAAGCGTCACCCGATAAAGCGGCGCGTCCCGCCGCATGCCGGCCAGGGCCTGGGCCCCGGCCGCATCCAGGTCCGTCATCGGCGAAGCCTCAATGGGCCTTCGGCTTGTCCCACATGTCGGGCGTGGGAAGCTGCTCGAAGGTATGGGCCGGCGGCGGGTTCGGCAGGGTCCACTCCAACGTCTCCGCATGCTCGCCCCAATACGCCTTCTCCGTCACCTTCTCGCCGCGGGTCACGGTGTAGAAGACGATGTAGAAGAACAGCAGGAACGAGGCGAAGCTCAGGAACGCGCCGTAGGAGCTGATCTCGTTCCAGAGCGAATAAGCTTCCGGATAGTCGATGTAGCGGCGCGGCATGCCCTGCCGGCCCAGGAAGTGCTGCGGGAAGAAGGTGATGTTCGAGCCGATGAACATCATCCAGAAGTGGATCTGTCCGAGCCTTTCCGGATACTGCCGCCCCGTCATCTTGCCGATCCAATAATAGATCCCGGCGAAGATGCAGAAGACGGCCCCAAGGCTCATCACGTAGTGGAAGTGCGCGACCACGTAGTAGGTGTCGTGATAAGCTCGGTCCACGCCCGCCTGGCTGAGCACGATGCCCGTGACGCCCCCAACGGTGAAGAGGAACAGGAAGCCCATCGCCCAGAGCATCGGCGTCTTCATCTCGATGGAGCCGCCCCACATCGTGGCGATCCAGCTGAAGATCTTGATGCCCGTCGGCACCGCGATGACCATGGTCGCCAGCATGAAATAAGCCTGCTGGGTGTGGCTCATGCCCACCGTGTACATGTGGTGCGCCCAGACGACGAAGCCGAGCACGCCGATGCCGACCATGGCGTAGACCATGCCCAGATAGCCGAAGATCGGCTTCTTGGAGAAGGTGGAGATCACGTGGCTGATGATGCCGAAGCCGGGCACGATGATCATGTAGACCTCCGGGTGCCCGAAGAACCACAGCAGATGCTGGTAGAGCACCGGATCGCCGCCGCCCGAAGGCTCGAAGAAGGTCGTGCCGAAGTTGCGGTCCGTCAGCAGCATGGTGATGGCGCCGGCCAGCACGGGCAAGCTCAGCAGGATCAGGAAGGCGGTGACGAAGATCGACCAGGCGAAAAGCGGCGCCTTGTGCAGCGTCATGCCCGGCGCGCGCATGTTCAGGAAGGTCGTGATCATGTTGATCGCGCCGAGGATCGACGAGGCGCCCGAGACGTGGACCGCGAAGATCGCCAGATCCATCGAGTATCCGCCCTCGCGGGTCGACAGCGGCGCGTAGAGCACCCAGCCGACCCC
>JBCCPD010000379.1:0-4040 GCA_039025075.1 Pseudomonadota bacterium
CGTCGTTTATGACGTAGTCGACGGTGACTTCGATGTCCGGATCGCTCTCGATCTCCAGCCAGACCTCTCCGGCTGCGCCGAACTGGGCCAAGGCCAAGGCCTTAGGGGCCGAGAAAAGGGCCGTTGCAACGACGGCCACCGCGACGATTGATCTCATCAGAAACGCTCCACGCCTGCTCACGGTCCCACACAACCGTGACATCTTCGGACGCAGTTAACATGGTTTGCTGCGGCGCGCCACAGCGCAGACGCGCCCCGGCCGGTCCTTAAAAAACGCCGGTCCATGGAAAACGCCGGTCCGTGGAAAACGCCGATCGTCAGAAATCGAGGTCGGCGTAGTGCGGCGGCGGCGGAAAGCCGGGCAGGTGATCGGCCAGAAGCGCGCGGAAGGCCGGGCGGGACTTGATGCGGCGATACCAGTCGGCGGCGGCGGGCGCGTCCTCCCACCTCACATAGCCGATGTAGTCGAGGCAGCTGAGATGCGCGGCGGCGGCGAAATCGGCGAGGGTCAGCGCGTCGCCGGCCAGCCAGCGGCGCTGATCGGCCAGCCAGGAGATGTATTCGAGGTGCACCGCGAGGTTGCGGGAGCCGGCGCGCACCCGGGCGCTGTCCGGGTGGCCGCCGCCGCGGACCTTCTTCATCACGCGTTCGTCGACCAGCGGGCCGGTGGCCTCGCGCTGCATCTTGTCGTCGAACCAGGCGGTCAGGCGGCGCGCCTCGGCCCGTTCGACCGGGTCGTCGGGCCATAGCGGCGGGTCGGGGCGGGTTTCCTCGAGATATTCGCAGATTGCGGCGCTGTCGCAGATCACCGCGTCGGGGCCGTCGACGAAGACGGGGACCTGAGCGGCGGGATTTAGGCGCAGGAAGGCGATCTCGCGCCGCCAGGGCTGCTGCTCCGCCAGCTCGACCTCCACCCGCTTTTCGGCGAGCGCCAGGCTCACCTTGCGGCAATAGGGCGACAGGGGGATGTGGTGCAGCCGGCGCATCGGCGAGGTCCGGGGATCTGGAGTGAGGAGGAAGCCTGCCCGGAGGGGCGGGCGCGGGCAAGGGGGCGGAGCGCTCAGGCCTTGGCGCCTTTGCGGCCGGAGCCGAGGAGCGGAGTGGCGGCGTGATCCAGCGGCCAGCGGGGGCGGGCGGGCAGATCGAGGGGGTCGGTTTCGCCGGCCGCGAGCCGTTCGGCCGCCGCCCAAGCGATCATCGCGGCGTTGTCGGTGCACAGGTCGAGGGGGGGAAAGCAAGGCGTCAGGCCTGTTTCGGCGCACAGGTTCTCCAGCTGCGCGCGCAGAAGCGCGTTGGCGGCGACGCCCCCGGCGACGCAGAAGGCCTCCGCCCGGCCCCATTCCGCCGCGAAACCCGCCAGGGCGCGGCGGGATTTTTCCACCAGAACCTCGCAGATCGCCGCTTGGAAGGAGGCGCACAGGTCCGCGACGTCGTCGTCGGAGAGGCCTTTTCGGGTCGAAAGCACCTCGTCGCGCGCCCGTCTGAGGGCGGTTTTGAGGCCCGAGAAGCTCATGTCGGCGCCGTCGCGATCCAAAAGCGGGCGCGGGAAAGGCCATGTTTCGGGGTTTCCGGCCTCGGCCTGGCGCTGCACGGAGGGGCCTCCCGGCTGCGGGAGGCCCAGAAGGCGGGCGGCCTTGTCGAAGGCCTCGCCCGGACTGTCGTCGATCGTGCCGCCGAGGCGGCGGAAGTCCTGGGGGCCGAGGACGGCGACGAGCTGGCAGTGGCCGCCCGAGGCCAGCAGCATCGGGTAGGGAAAGGCGAGGCCATGGGTCAGGCGCGCGGTGAGGGCGTGGCCGGCGAGGTGGTTGACCCCCAGGAACGGCAGGCCCGCGCCTAGGGCGAGGCCCTTGGCGGTCATGACGCCCGAAAGGACGCCGCCGATGAGGCCCGGGCCGGCGGTGGCGGCGACGGCGGAGAGGTCCCGCAGCGCGACGCCGGCCTCGCGCAGGGCCGCCTCGGCGGCGATGTCGAGCCGTTCGGCATGGGCGCGGGCGGCGATCTCCGGCACCACGCCCCCGAAGGCGGCGTGGAGCTCCTCCTGCCCGACGACGATGTTGGAGAGGATCTCTCCCGGCCCTTGGGCGCGCCCGCCGTCGGCGCGGGCGCGGACCACGGCGGCGCCGGTGTCGTCGCAGCTGCTCTCCAGGGCCAGGATCAGCAGGTCGGAAGGGCGGGCGGCGTCCATCTCAAACGACATGTCCAGTTTGGTTGACGGTTTGCCGTTGCGACGGCGAGCGGGCCCGGCTAACACCGAAAATATGACCACGCCACTCCCCTACTCGCCGGAGCGGCCGGTGCGCTTGGGCACCCGCGGCTCCAAGCTGGCGCTCGTGCAGGCGCATGAGACCCGGGACCGGCTGATCGCCGCCCATGGCTTGCCGGAGGACGCGGTGGAGATCGTGGTGATCTCCACCACCGGCGACCGGGTGCTGGACCGGCCGCTGAGCGAGATCGGCGGCAAGGGTCTGTTCACCAAGGAGATCGAGGTGGCGCTGCTGAACGGGGAGGTGGACGTGGCCGTCCACTCGACCAAGGACGTGGCGAACGAGCAGCCGGAGGGATTGGCGCTGACGGTGTTTCTGCCGCGGCATGACGTGCGGGATGCGTTCGTCTCCCCCCGGCATGGAGGGATCGACGACCTGCCGGACGGGGCGGTGGTGGGCTCGTCCTCGCTGCGACGGCGGGCGCAGCTGCTGCATCGACGGCCTGATCTGACGCTGGTGGAGTTCCGGGGCAACGTGCAGACGCGACTGCGAAAGCTGGAGGACGGGGTGGCGGAGGCCACGTTCCTCGCCGTCGCCGGGCTGCGGAGGCTCGGGCTGCCGGAGGTCGCCAAGGCGCCGATCCCGGTCGAGGAGATGCTGCCGGCGGTGGCGCAGGGGGCCATCAGCCTGGAGCAGCGCGCCGACGACGACGACGTGAGCGCGTTGATCGCGCCGCTGAACGATGCGGGCACCGCGGCGCGCATGGCGGCGGAGCGGACGCTTCTGGCGGGGCTCGACGGGTCCTGCCGCACGCCCATCGGCGGCCTGGCGGAGATCGAGGGCGACCGGCTGCGGCTGCGGGCCGAAGTGCTCAAGCCCGACGGGTCCTTGCGCCACGCGACGGAGCGGAAGGGGCCGGTCGGCGACGCCGCCGCCATGGGCGCCGACGCGGCGCAGGAGCTGCGCGGGCGCGCCGGCCCCGGCTTCTTCGACCTCTAGGCCATGGCCGAGGCGGCGCGCCCCGGCATCCTGATGACGCGGCCTGAACCCGCGGCCTCGGCGCTGGCGGCGCGGCTGCGCGCGGCCGGGGCGGATGTGTGGGTCAGTCCACTGATGACGTTGCGTCTTCGGGCCGCCTTCGTCGATGTGGAGGGAGCCGCGGCGGCGGTCTTCACCTCGGCCAACGGCGTGCGGGGCGCGCCGCAGGGCGAGGCGCTGCGGGCCCTGCCGTGCTGGTGCGTCGGAGAGGCGACGGCCGAGGCGGCGCGGGCGAGCGGGTTTTCGCGGACGCGGGCCGGTCCTTCGGACGCGGCGGCGCTGGCGGGCGCGATGCTGGCCGGCGGGATCGGCCCCGGGGACCGGGTGATCCATCTGCGCGGCGCCCACGGAACCGATGGGTTCGCCGAGGCGCTGGAGGCCGCCGGGGTCCGCGTCGATGCGGCGGAGGTCTATGCCATGGAGCCCGCATCGGGATTGGACGCCTCGGCGCTGTCGGCCCTGCGCGAAGGTCGGATCTCGGTCGCGCCGGTCTATTCGCCGCGCAGCGCTCGGCTTCTGGCGAAGGCGCTGGAGGGTCTCGAGCTGGGCGGCCTGAGGGCGGCGGCGATCAGCCCTGCGGCGGCGGCGCCTTTGGAGGGTCTCGGCCTGGCCGACGTCGCGGTCTGCGCGGCGCCCGACGGAGGAGCCATGGAGACGTTGATCCTGCGTCTTGCCGGACTGACGGCGGCGGCGGACGCGGCGCGCGACTGATCTTCGGCCGGCGCGCGGGGCGCTCTCGCCCCGGCCCGTCGGACTTGCGGCGGCGACGGAGGCGGACTTAGATTTTTCGCGGGATTC
>JBCCPD010000380.1:0-4031 GCA_039025075.1 Pseudomonadota bacterium
AGCCACAGCTGTTCCGCCGGGTGCAGGGGCGCGCCCCGCAGCTGGCTGATCTCATAGGCCGAGGCCATGGTTCGCAGCATCGAAAAGCTCGACCCGCCGCCGACGTCGGTCGCCAGACCCACCTTGGCCCCGGCCTCGACCAGCCCCCGCACGTCGCAGAGCCCCGAGCCGATGAAGGCATTCGATGTGGGACAATGGGCCACCGACGCCCCGCTCTCCCCCAGCGCCGTGATCTCCCGCGGTTCCAGATGGATGCAGTGCCCCATCACCGCGCCCGCGCCGGCGAGCCCGTGCCGCTCGTAGACCGCCAGATAGTCCGCGTCGTCCGGAAACAGCTCCCGCACCCAGGCGATCTCTTCGGGCTGCTCGCTGAGATGCGTCTGCACCAGGCACTCCGGATGCGCCGCCCGCAGCGCCCCCGCCGCCGCCAGCTGAGCCTCGCTCGACGTCGGCGCGAAGCGCGGCGTGATCGCGTAGCTCAGCCGCCCCCGCCCATGCCAGCGCCCGATCAGCGCCGCGCTCTCCTCCGCCCCGCGCTCGGGATCGTCGCGCAGGCCCTCGGGCGCGTTGCGGTCCATCATCACCTTGCCGGCGATCAGCCGCAGCCCCCGCGCCTCCGCCGCCTCAAAGATCGCTTCGGCGCTTTCGGGATGGACGGTGGCGTAGACGCAGGCCGTGCTGATCCCGTTGGCGAGGCAGAGATCCAGGTAAAGCTCCGCCTGCGCCCGCGCGTAGGCCGGATCGCCGAAGCGCAGCTCCTCGGGAAAGGTGTAGCCGTTCAGCCAGTCGATCAGCCGCCGTCCCCAGCTCGCGATGATCGCCGTCTGCGGATAGTGCGCGTGGCAATCCACGAAACCGGGCAGGATCAGCGCTTCGCCCAGGTCCTCGATCCGCGCCGCCGGATGGGCTTTGCGCAGATCGGCCGCCAGGCCGACCTCCACGATCCGGCCGCCGTCGATCAGAACCGCGCCCTGCGCCTCATAGCGGGCGGAGCGCTCTGGCGCTCCCAGGAACGGGTCCGCCCGAAAGGCCAGGACCCGTCCCAGAAGCAGCTTCAATCCTGCTCCTCCAGCCGATCCGTCGCCGGCGCCGGCCGTCGGCTCAGCGCGTCCATCCGCGCCTTCAGCTCCGTGTCCAGCTCATAGGTCCCCGCCGCCAAGGACGGGGCCAGCTGCGCGACGGAGCGCGCGCCGATGATCGGGGCCGAGACGCCGGGATGCGCCGCGGCCCAGGCCACCGCCAGCGTCGCGGGATGCACGCCGGCCTCCTCGCCCAGCCGCTTGAGCCCCGTCGCCGCGTCGCGCATCCAGTCCACGTCGTAGCGCGTGGCGTAGATCGGAACGTCGAGGATCCGCCCGGCCGAGGCGCCGTCCCCGTACTTGCCGGTCAGCAGCCCGCCGCCCAGCGGCGAGTAGGAGATCACCGCCACGTCCTCCGCCTGCGTCATCGGAAGCAGCTCCACCTCCGCCTGGCGCTTGACCAGCGAATACATCGGCTGCAGCACGTCGATCAGGCCCCAGCCACGGGCGGCGGCGATGCCAAGCCCCTTGGCCACCTGCCAGGCGGCCCAGTTCGACACGCCGATATGGAGGATCTTTCCTTCCTGGCGCAGCCGCTCCAACGCCCGGAGGCTCTCTTCGATCGGAACGTCATCGTCGAAGCGGTGCAGGAAGTAGACCTCCACCCTGTCGGTCCCCAAGCGCCGAAGGCTGCCCTCGATGCCCAGGCGGATGGCGCGCGGCGAAGTTCCGCCCGCCATGCCGACCTTGCTGGTCAGGATCACTTCGTCGCGGTGGCCGGCCACCAGCCGGCCCAGGATCTCCTCGCTGTGCCCGTTCACGTAGACGTCGGCGCAATCGAAGAGATTGACCCCGGCCTCCCGCGCCGCGGCGTAGAGCCGGGCGCTCTCCGCCTCGTCGGCGTCGCCGCCGAAGCTCATCGTGCCGAAGACGAGCCTGGAGACGGACAGTCCCGTCCGCCCGAACCGCCTGCAGTCCATCGCCTCGCCCTCCGCCCATGCTGCGCCGGGGGGCATCCAGCCGCGCGCGGTCGGCCGTGTCAAACCGCGCGTCCGTCCAGGAACGCGAAAGGCCGCCCCCGCGGCGCGCAGGAACGGCCTTCAAAACCGTGCAGGATCGTCCGGCCCCGTCGCGGACCGGTCTTGCGACGTCACATCACGCCGGGCATCGCGAACGGGGCGCAGAGCAGCGACAGAACCGCCAGCGCGGCGAAGAGGGCGGGCGGGGCGACATAGGCGGCCATCGAACTTCTCCCTTTCGCCGGCGGGAACGGATGCGGTGGGGCCGGCGGCGAGACAGCTGATAGGTGGGGAGCCGTGAGCCTCACGCCAATGCAGCGTGAAAGGCGCTCCGCGGAACGTGACGAGGGTGCAACGCCGCGCGATCGCGGCTTGTCGGAAGCCTCTACGGCGCTTGTGACCCGCTCTGTCTCTCGCGGTGCCAAACGTAAAGCCCGGAGCCGGCGACCACGCCCATGCCGGCCCACGTCATGGCCGCCGGCACGTCGCCGAACACCGCCCAGCCGTAGACCGTGGCGGCCGCCAGCTCGAGGTACTGCACCGGTGCGACGACCGAGGCCGGCGCGTGCTTCAGCGCCAGCACCACGCAAAGGTGCGAGACGGTCGAGAACGCCCCCAAGCCGAGCAGGTAGGGCCATTCCACCCCGACCGGCCAGCGCGGGTCGAAATCAGACCCGGAGCCCATGCCGACGATCAGCGCCGCGCCGATCACCAGGGCGCCCGACGCGCCGGAGACCAGCTGCATCGGGATCGCGTTCGTGCGCGGCGACAGGCGCCGGGTCAGGATCAGGTAGAGCGCGAAGAACGCCGCCGCGCCCAGCGGGAACAAGGCGGCGGGGCCGGCGCCCAAGAAGTTCGGCTGCACCACCATCAGCACGCCCAGAAAGCCGACGGCGCAGGCGGTCCACCGTCTCCAGCCGACCTTCTCCCCCAGCAGGACGGCGGACAGCGCGGTCAGGATCAGCGGCTCCACGAAGAAGATGGCGATGGTGTCGGCGAGCGGCATGCGCCGCAACCCGGCGAAGAAGCACAGCGTCGCGCCCGCCACCAAGGCCCCGCGCGCCAGGTGCCACGGAAGGTCCGCGCGCGGCGGAAGGCGCAGGCGCAGAACCGCGGCGGCGGTCCCCAGCAGCGCCGCCTGCACCAGAAAGCGCGACAGCACGATGATGCCCAAGGGGGCCGTGGCTGCGGCGAGCTTGGCGAAGACGTCGAGCCCCGGCGCGATGATCGAGAACGCCGCCATGTAGGCGAGCCCCAACAGGACCGACGTCTGCGGAACGATCTCTCGCGGGTCTGCGGCGGCGGATTTCATCGCCTGTCCTTACGGCGCCGTCGGGGCGGAGGCGAGATGCGCGGCCGAACCGTTTCTCCCTCCGCCCTGGTCGGCCTCGTCCGGGGCTTCCAAGCTCGCGCGTGCTGAACGCGCGGGTGGGAAAAACATGCAAAATAATGCATATAATCGATATATCAATGACATAGATGGATGTGCAAGCTTGCACACCTTTCGGAGCGAAGCCCGAAAGCGTGGTCTCATAGGCAAAACGCACGGCCGCGGCGCAGGGTCTGCTCCTGCCGCGGGGCCGAAAGGCGCGAGCGCGTCGCCCGCGGCAAGTCTCGGCCGACCCGCCGCCGCTCATCCCCGCCGCAGCAGCGGCGCGAGCACCAGAGCGCCCACGAACGGCAAGGCGACGGCGACCCCGAGAGCGAGGTCTGCGCCGCCCAGCGCGCGAAGGGCGCCGCCGACCGCCGGCGCGGCGGCGTAGGCGGCCATGACCGGCAAGGCCACCGCGCCGGCCAGGGCCCCGAAGCCCTCGGTCCCCGCAGTCTCGGCCAGCACCGCCGGGCGCAGGATGGTGATCGCCCCGATCGAGGCGCCGAACAAGGCCGCGAAGGCCGCCGCGGCGAGGGCGCCGAGGCCGAGCGACAGGATCAAAGCTCCGGCCGCCATGCATCCCAGGGCGCTCACCGCTGGTCCGGCTGCCCGCCAGCGCGC
>JBCCPD010000381.1:0-4029 GCA_039025075.1 Pseudomonadota bacterium
CCGCCGCCGGGGCCGGCGGCGGCCAGGGCGCAGGCCTCGGCCACGCTGCCCAGGCCATGGGCGGCCAGGGCGGCGTCCGAGCGGGTGAGCGTCGGCCGGCCGCGCGCCGCGTCTCGGTCGACGCGCATCAGGCGCAGCCCTCGGCCGGCGGCGAAGCGGGCGAAGGCGGGCGCGTCGGCTTTTTCGGCCAGGGTCGCCGCCGCCTCGGGCCGCGAACCGCCGAGGCGGCCCGCCGCGCGGCGCAGAGCGTCCTCGAAGCTGAGCGCGTCGGCCGACGCGCGGAAGCCGAAGCCGGCGACGATCATGACCGCCTCCATTGCACCACCGGATAGGCGGCGCGCCAGCCGCGCTTGGGCCCCAGGGGCGCGGCCTCGGCCAGCTCGATGCGCATCAGCTCGCCGCCGAGGCGGGCCTGAGCCTCCGACAGCAGCGCCTCGCTTTCCAGCGTCACCGCATGGGCGACGAGGCGCGGGGCGGGGGCGAGCGCCTCCAGCGCGTCCAGCAGCCGCCGGGACAGGCCGCCGCCGACGAAGACCGCGTCGGGCGGCGGCAGGTCGGCGAGCGCGGCCGGGGCCTCGCCCTCGACGATCCGGAGCCGATCGACGCCCAGCGCCTCCGCGTTGCGGCGGATGCGCGCGGCGCGGTCGGCGCGGGCTTCGACGGCCACGGCCTGGGCGTCTGGCGCGCTGAGCAGCCATTCGACGGCGATGGCGCCGGAGCCGGCCCCAACGTCCCACAAGCGCTGCCCCGGCAAGGGCGCGAGGGCGGAAAGGGCGAGGGCCCGCAGGGGGCGCTTGGTGATCTGGCCGTCGGTCTCGAACGCCGCGTCGGGCAGGCCGGAGCAGCGGGGCAGCGCCGGGCCTTCGGGCCCCAGCTCCACCGCCACGGCGAGGGGGTGGGCGAAGGGGCCGTCCGGCAGGGCGTCCGCCCGACCCCGGCTCCGCCGCTCGCGCGGGCCGCCGAGCGCTTCGAGCACGTCGAGGCGCGCCCCGCCCCAGCCCTGGGCCGTCAGATAGGCGGCGAGCGCGGCCGGACCGTCGCCGTCCCTGAGCAGAAGGATCGCCCGCAGGCCGGGCGCCAGATGCGGGCGCAAGCGCGTCGGCGGCGCGGCGTGCAGGCCCACGCAGAGCGTGCGCTCCAAGGCCCAGCCCAGACGCGCCGCGGCCAGCGAGAAGGTCGACGGGCCGGGCAGGGCCCGCCACTCCCCCGGCGCCAGAACCCGCGAGATCGCCGCCCCCGCGCCGAACCAGAACGGATCGCCCGAGGCGAGCACGGCGACCCGCCGGCCGCGCAGGGCCAGCAGCCTCGGCAGGCCGTCGGCGAAGGGGACGGGCCAGGCCACCCGCTCCGCCGCCGCGGAGGGCGCGAGCGACAGGTGGCGGGGCGGGCCCATCACCACCTCGGCGGCCTCCAACGCGGCGCGGCTTGCGGGCGGCAGGCCCTCGGCGCCATCCTCGCCCAGGCCGATGATGGTCAGCCAAGGACCCTCAGCCATGCGCCCGAACCTTCTGATCCTCGGCGGCACCCGCGAAGCGACGGTCCTGGCCCAGGCGATCGCCGGGGCCGGCCTGCGCGGCGTCGTCTCCCTGGCCGGACGGGTGGCGCGGCCGGCGCGGCAGCCGCTGCCGCAGCGGATCGGCGGCTTCGGCGGGGCCGAGGGGCTCGCGGCATGGATGGCGGCCGAAGGCGTGACCCATCTGATCGACGCCACCCACCCGTTCGCCGCGCGGATCAGCGCCAACGCCGTCGCCGCCGCGCAGCTCGCCGGCGCGCCGCTTATCGCCCTGACGCGCCCGGCCTGGACGCCGCGGGAGGGCGACCGATGGGACCGCGTCGCCGACCTCGAGGCCGCCGCGCAGGCGCTCGCCCGGCGCGCGCCCTGCACGGTGCTGCTGGCCATCGGCCGCCAAAGCCTCGATCTGTTCGCCGTCGCGCCGCAGCACCGCTTCGTCCTGCGCCTGATCGACCCGCCGTCGCAGCCCCCGCCGCTGCCCGACCGCCGGGTGCTGATCGACCGCGGACCGTTCGACGCCGCCGCCGACCAAGCGATGATGCAGGCGGAGGGGGTGGAGCTGGTCGTCTCCAAGAACTCCGGCGGCGCCGGCGCCTACGCCAAGATCGAGGCCGCGCGCGCCCTCGGCCTGCCGGTTCTGATGGTCGACCGGCCGCCGGTCCCGCCGCGGCGGGAGGTCGGATCGGTCGAGGCGGCGATGGCCTGGCTGGGTCATGCCGGGGCCGAGCGGGGCGTGTAGACCAGCGGCGCGCCCGGGCGCGGCAGAACGCGGGTGCGCGAGGAGCCGATCAGCACCACGGTGCGCATGTCCGCGTCCTCGGGCCTCGCCTCGGTCAGGGGGACCACCTTGATCGCCTCCTCGGGCGTCGAAACGGCGCGCGCGAAGACCACCGGGCGGGCGTCGGCGCAGGCCTCGCGCAGCACGTCGAGCGCCCGCGCGAAGCTCTCCGGCCGCGCCTTGGAGCGGGGATTGTAGAGCGCCATGGCGAAATCGGCCTCGGCGGCGAGGCGCAGGCGCCGCTCGATCAGCGCCCAGGGCTTGAGGTTGTCCGACAGGTTGAGAGCGCAGAAGTCATGGCCGAGGGGCGCGCCGACCCGGGCCGCGGCGGCGAGCATGGCGGTGACGCCCGGCAGCACCTGCACGTCGAGGGCGCGGCGCCGCTCCGGCAGCGCTTCCATGGCCTCGAAGACGGCCGCGGCCATGGCGAAGACGCCTGGATCGCCCGACGAGACCACGACGACGCGGCGCCCGGCCTCGGCCAGCTCCAGCGCCTGGCGCGCGCGGTCCAGCTCCGCCCGGTTGTCCGAGGCGCGCTTGGTCAGGCCGGGCCGGTCGGGAACGCGGGCCACATAGGGGACGTAGCCGATCAGGTCGGTGGCCTCGGCCAGAGCCGCCGAGGCCTCGGGCGTGATCAGCGCCTCCGCCCCCGGCCCCAGTCCGGCGATGGTCAACCGGCCCGTCATCGCGCGGCGCGCGGGGTCGAGGTCTTCGGCCGGGTCACGGGCGGCGACCGCGTCCGTGCACGATGACGACCGAGAAATAGGGCGCGGCCTGGCGCTCGGCCTCTGCGCTGGAAAGCGGGACGACGCGCTGGGCGTCCATGCTGGCCAGCTCCACCAGCCAGGCGCGGTCGGCCTTGCCGGCGGCGGCGAGCGCCCGGCGCACCTTGCCGAGGTTGCGGCCGATCTTCATCACGACCGCCGCGTCGGCGTCCGCCAGCGCCCGGCTCAGCTCGGCCTCCGGCAGAGTGCCCATGACCACGCTCATCACGTCGTCGCCCCAGGCCACGGGCAGGTCGGTGGCGGTCCAGGCGGCGGACATGCCGGTGATCGCCGGCGTCACGCGCACCTCGGCGACGTCCTTTAGGCGGGCGTGCAGATGCATGAAGGAGCCGTAGAAGAACGGATCGCCCTCGCACAGCACCACCACGTCCTCGCCGGCCTCGGCGAGCGCCCGCAGATGCGCCGTCTGTTGCGCATAGAAGTCTGAGAGCAGGGCGGCGTAGCGCGGGTCGGCGAGGGGGATTTCGGTGGTGACGGGGTAGTCCATGGGATGCTCGACCGCGTCCTGGCGCAGCATGCCGTCGACGATGGTTCGGGCGCGGCCCTTGCGGCCGGCCTTGCGGAAATAGGCGACGTGGCGGGCGCCGCGGACCAGCCGGTCGGCGCGCACGCTCATCAGATCCGGATCGCCGGGGCCGAGGCCGACGCCATGGATCACGCCGTGGCGCAGGGACGGGGCGGCCCCGGGGGACGACAGCGTCCGGGACGTCTGCGAAGACCGGAACGTCTGCGAAGCGTGGGCTTGCGAGGACCGGGGCGTCTGGGGCGCTTGACTCATTCGGCGCGGCTCGCCAGGGCGTTGAGCGCGGCGACCGTGACGGCGCTGCCTCCCAGGCGCCCCGGTCCTCGCGCTCAACGCCCTGGCGAGCCGCGCCGAATGAGTCAAACGCCCCAGACGCCCCGGTCCTCGCAAGCCCAGGCTTCGCAGACGTCCCGGACGCTGTCGTCCCCCG
>JBCCPD010000382.1:0-4017 GCA_039025075.1 Pseudomonadota bacterium
AGCTTCATCTTGTCGTCGCCGACCCGCTCCTTGATCTTCTCCATCTCCGGCTGAAGCTTCTTCATCTTCGACATGGAGACATAGGATTTGTAGGCCAGCGGGAAGAGCACCAGCTTGATCACGAAGGTCAGCGCGATGATCGACCAGCCCATGTTGCCGATGATCCCGTTGAAGAACAGCAGCATCCGCAGGAACGGCTTGGTGAGGAAGAAGAACCAGCCCCAGTCGATGGAGTCGATGAAGCGGGGGATGCCGTCCGCTTCCTCGTAGGCGGCGATGGTGTCGTACTCCTTGGCGCCGGCGAAGAGGCGGGTGGAGATCTCCGCGGTCTCGCCCGGCGCGACGGTGGTCAGGGGCAGGCGCATCTCCGTCCGGAACTCCGGCGCGCCCTGCAGGGCGACGTATTTGAAGACGGCGTCGAAGGCCTGGCCCGTGTCGGGGATCAGGGTCGCCATCCAGTACTTGTCGGTGAAGCCGAGCCAGCCGGCGTCGGACACGGGCACCAGCTGCTGGCGTTCGCCCGGGCCGCCGGCGCCGTCGAGGTCTTCCAGGTCGCCGTAGTCGAGCTCCTCCAGCACGCCGTCGAACTTGCCGATGGCGCCCTCGTGCAGGATGTAGAAGCCGACCGTGTCGGGCTCGCCCCGCCGGGCGACGTAGCCGTAGGGGGCGAGGGAGACCGCGGCGGGGCCGGCGTTCCGCACGGACTGGACGACGGTGAACATGTAGTCTTCGTCGAGGGATATCCGGCGGCGGAAGATCAGGCCCTCGCCGTTGTCCCATTGCAGGGCGATGGGCGCGCCGGGGGTCAGGGCGGCGCCTTCGACCTGGGTCCATTCGGTGTTGGGTCCGGGGGTGCGGACCGGCGCCTCGGCCGTGGGGAGCCAGCCGTAGATGGCGTAGAACGGGTCGCGCGCGCCGATGGGCGAGAGGAGGGTGACGCGCTCGCTCAGCGCTTCCCGGGTTTCGCCGTAGTCGAGCAGGCGCAGATCGTCGAGCCGGCCGCCCTTGAGGGAGATGCTGCCGGCGACGCGGGGGCTGTCGACGGCGATGCGGGGGGCGCGGGCGAGCGCCTCCTCCCGGGTTTCGGGGGCTTGGGCGTCCACGGTCGCCGGCGCGGAGGTCGAGCCCGCGGCCCCGGACGGCGCGCCGGCGACCGAGGCCTGCTGCGGCGCCGGCTGGGGCGGCGGGGCCGGAGGGAACAGCCAGAACCATGTCAGGATCACGATGCCGCTGAGCACCATGGCCGCGATCATGTTCTTCTGTTCGTCCATGTCGGATACCCGGATCGCAACGAAAGCTTGGGAGAGGATCGCGGGCGTTGAAGCGTCGCGCGCGCACGAGGTCAAGCGGTTTCCGGGACCGGACGCGCGGCCGCGGCGCCAAGGCGCCGGGAAATCCGGCGGCGGGGCGGCGCGGGCGTTGACGCTGCGGGGCGGGCGGCCGCAGGGTCGCGCCGGCGAAAGGCGGCGTCTTGCCGGACGCGCGCGGGCGGCGGGGGCGCGGCGCGGGCCAGAGACGAGGACGGCGCGGAGGCGGGGCCGGACCCCGGAACGAAAACGGGCGCGGGAGGGGCGCGCCGCGGGCGCGGAACGGGCGATGACGGCGAGAACGATCCAGACGGCGGTCTTCGACCTGGTGGTCGTCGGCGCCACGGGCGACTTGGCGCGGCGCAAGCTGCTGCCGGCGCTGTTCCAGCGCGACCGGGCCGGGCAGATCCCCGAGGGTGCGCGCATCCTGGGCGCGGCCCGCGCCGATCTGGACGACGGGGCCTGGCGCGCGCAGGCCGCCGAAGCGTTGCAGGCCTGGGCCCCCGACGCGGCGCGGGACCCGGAGGCGGCCGCGCGGTTCCTCGGCCGGCTGACCTATCGCCAGGTCGATCTGGAGAGCGGGGCCGGGTGGGACGCGCTCGCCGCGCTTCTGCGTCAGCCCGGATCGCAGGCGCGGGCGGTCTACCTGGCCGTAGCGCCGCATCTCTATGCCGATGCGGCGCGGCAGGCGGCCGAGGCGGGGGTTCTGAGCCCCGGCGCTCGGCTGGTGGTCGAAAAGCCGTTCGGGTCGGATCTGGCCGGGGCGCGGGCCCTCAACGCCGAGCTGCTGGCGCGGGTGGAGGAGCGCCGCCTCTACCGGATCGATCACTATCTGGGCAAGGAGACGGTGCAGAACCTGATGGCGCTGCGCTTCGCCAACGCCCTGTTCGAGCCGGTGTGGAACGCGCGGCACATCGACCATGTGCAGATCACCGTGGCCGAGAGCGTCGGCGTGGAGGGGCGCGGCGGCTACTACGACCGCGCAGGCGCCATGCGCGACATGGTGCAGAACCACCTGCTGCAGCTGCTGTGCCTGACGGCGATGGAGCCGCCCTACCGGTTCGAGGCCGACGCGGTGCGGGACGAGAAGCTGAAGGTGCTGCGCGCCTTGCGCCCGGCGGACCCGGAGGCGGATGCGGCGCGGGGGCAGTACGCGGCGGGCCCGGCGGGACCGGGGTATCTGGAGGATGCGGCGCTGGACGCGTCCTCCACCGCCACGTTCGTGGCGCTGCGGGCGCATGTGGACAATTGGCGCTGGAACGGCACGCCGTTCTATCTGCGCACCGGCAAGCGGCTGCGCGGCCGGCTGAGCGAGATCGTGGTGCAGTTCCGGGAGGCCCCCCATGCCATCTTCCCCGCGGCGGCCGGGCCGCAGCGGCCGGACGCGCTGCGCATCCGGCTGCAGCCCGACGAGGGGATCCGGCTGGAGATGACCATCAAGGATCCCGGCCCGGGGGGCATGCGGCTGGCCCCCGCCTCGCTCGACATGACCTTCGCGGATCGGCTGGAGGCGCAGGGCCTGGGCATGCCCGACGCCTATGAGCGGCTGATGATGGACGTGATCCGGGGCGATCAGACCCTTTTCATGCGCGGCGACGAGGTGGAGGCGGCCTGGGCCTGGGTGGACCCGATCCTCGCCGCTTGGGAGGACATGGAGCCGCCGGAGCCCTATGACGTAGGCTCCAGCGGTCCCGAGGGCGCGCTGCGGCTGATCCACGCCGACGGGCGGCGTTGGCGGGAGATCGCGGCGTGAGCGGCGGCGCTGAGAAGGAGACGGCGATGGCGGCCCCGATCTACGAGCTGCGGCGCTATGCGGACGCGGACCAGCTGGCCGACGCCGCCGCGGCGCGCATCGCCGAGCTTCTGGGCGGCGCGCTGCGCGCCCGCGGCCGGGCGGTGGCCGCGCTCTCGGGCGGGGGGACGCCGCAGAGGGCCTATGCCAAGCTCGCCAACGCGGACCTGAACTGGCCGGGGGTCAACATCACCCTGGTGGACGACCGCTGGGCGGCGCCGGCGGACCCTCGGTCCAACCACAACCTTTTGGATATGACGCTGTTCTACCATGACGGGGCGTCGGGGGCGGGGTTCACGCCGCTCTATACCGGCGACGCGACGCCGGAGGCGGGCTGCGCCAAGGCCGAGGCCGCGGTGAAGAAGCTGGCGCGGCCCTTCGACGTGGTGGTGCTGGGCATGGGACGGGACGGGCACACCGCGTCCTTGTTCCCGGGCGGAGATCGGCTGGGAGAGGCGCTGGATCCGGAGGGCGAGGCGCTGCTGACTCCGATGCGCGCGCCGGGCGCGGCGGAGCCGCGGATCAGCCTGACGCTGAGCGCGATCCTGCAGGCGCGGCGCATCCTTCTGCTGTTCTCCGGCCCCGACAAGCAGCGGGTGTTCCGCCAGGCGCTGAACCCCGGACCGGTGGAGGAGATGCCGATCCGGGCGGTGCTGCGTCAGCGCAAGGTGCCTGTGGAGGTGCTGTGCGCCGAGGCGGACGCGGCGGAGCCTCGGGACCCCGTGGCGCTGGCCTGGAAAGGGGTGGAGGCGGCGCGGGATCGGCTCGGCGGGCGGCGGATCGTGGATCTCTTCGCCGAGGATCCGGAGCGGTTCGAGCGGCTGAGCTTCCGCCTGGACGATCTGCTGCTCGACGTGTCGAAGACGGGGCTCGATGCGGAGGCGCTGGAGGCGCTCGCCGCCGTGGCCCGCGCGGCCG
>JBCCPD010000383.1:0-3993 GCA_039025075.1 Pseudomonadota bacterium
AAATCAGTCGGGGAGGAGGGCCAGAAAGCCGCCGGGGCGGCGGTCCAGGCGGCCGGCGAGCTCCAATTCCATCAGCGCCTCGGCCACTGCCGCCAGAGGCGCGCCGGAGAGGCGAGCGAGCACGTCCTCCTCGACCGGCTGCAGGCCCAGAAGCTCGGCGATGCGGGCCCGGGCGGCGGCGTCGACCTGAGGCGGCGACGGGCGGTCGAAGACGATGGACGGCTCGGCGAGGCCCTGACCGAGAAGATCGGCGGGGGGCGGAGCGGTCTCCGGCCCGTCGACGACGTCGGGATCGAGCGACGGGCTCAGCGCCTCGATTACGTCCTCGGCGGAGCGGACCAGAACCGCGCCGTCGCGGATCAAGGCGTTGCCGCCGGCCGAGCGGGGGTCCAGCGGCGCGCCGGGCACGGCCATGACCTCCCGCCCCTGTTCCAGCGCGAAGCGGGCGGTGATCAGAGAGCCTGACCGCTCCGCCGCCTCGACCACCACGACGCCGCGCGACAGCCCGGCGACGATGCGGTTGCGGCGCGGGAAATGCCGGGCCTGCGGCTCCAGCCCAGGGGGCGCCTCCGACAGCAGAACCCCCTGCTCGGCGATGCGGTCCGCGAGGGCGGCATGCTCGGCCGGGTAGACCTGATCGACGCCGCCGGCGAGCACGGCGAGGGTCGGCCCCGCCTCGCTTTCCACCGAAAGCGCGCCGCCATGGGCCGCCCCGTCGACGCCTCGCGCCATGCCGGAGACGACGCACCAGCCGGCGGCGGCCAGGTCCCTGCCCAAGGCCTCGGCCAGGCGCAGGCCGAGCGCCGAGGCGTTGCGCCCGCCCACGAGCGCCGCGGCGGGACGCGCGAAGGCGTCGGGCGCGCCGCGCAGCCACAGGACGGGCGGCGGATCGGGGATGCGGGCGAGCGGCGACGGATAGTCGGGGGCGCCCAGGACCAGAAGGCGGGCGCCGGCGGCGCGCCCGCGCTCGATCTCCCGCTCCGCCTGCGACAGCGAGCAGATGCCGACCTCCCGCGCGCCGCCGCGGCGGGCCAGGTCCGGCAGCGCCTCCAACGCCCGGTCCGGAGCGCCGAAGCGCTGCACCAGGCGAAGCCAGGTGGCCGGTCCGACATTGCGGGATCGGGCGAGCCTCAGCGCCGCGACCGGATCGGGCGCGGGCGGCGCTGGCGCGGGTTCGGACCTGGGGGGGGCGAGCTTCAGCCGCGCCTGCATGGGGGCCTCCTGACCGGGACAGCCACCGTGGCTCGGACAGGGTTAGAGAAGGGTTAACGGCGTGCCCCGCCGCGGCCGCGGCTCAGCCCTGGCCGATGCGCGGTTCGGTGCCGGCGATCAGACGGGCGATGTTGGCGTGGTGGCGAAGCCATACGAGCAGCGCCAGGGCCGCCACGACCAGCACCGCTTCCAACCGCCCGACGCCCCACAGCGCGAAGGGACAGGCCGCCGCCGAGGCCAGCCCGCCGACCGAGGAGCGGCGCGAGGCGGCCGCCGCCGCCAGCCAGGCGAGCAGCGCGCCGACGCCGGCCAGCCAGGACAAGGCCAGCGTGACGCCCAGTAGAGTCGCCACGCCCTTGCCCCCGGCGAAGCGCAGCCAGATCGGAAACAGGTGGCCCAGAACCGCCCCCGCCGCCCCAAGCACCGCCGCGTCCGGCCCCCAGCGCCCGGCGATCCAGACGGCCGCGGCGCCCTTCAGACCGTCGAGCAGCAGGGTCAGCGCCCCGGCCGCTTTGCCGCCGGCGCGCAGCACATTGGTCGCGCCGATATTGCCGGACCCGACCTTGCGCAGATCGCCCCCGCCGAAGGCCCGCGCCAGGAAGATGCCGAAGGGGATCGAGCCCAGAACGTAGCCGATCAGCAAAGCCCCCAGCAGCCAGGGCGTCGCCGCCTCCAAGCCCGGCGCCGCGGCGCCCGGATCGATCAGGGCGCGCAGCCATTCGGGGATCATCCGGCCCATGCCGCGCCTCCATGCACCAAAGCGCCGGCGCGGAAGGTGGCCAGCACCCGGCCCTGCATCCTCCGACCGTCATAGGGCGTGTTCTTGGACCGCGAATTCAGCTCGAACCGGTCGAGCACCAAGGGCGCGTGCGGATCGAACAGAACCAGATCCGCCGGCGCGCCCGGCGCCAGACGGCCGCAAGGCAGACCCAGCAGGCGCGCCGGGGCCAGGCTGATCCTCGCCCAGAGCGTCGGAAGGTCCATCCAGCCGGCATGGACCAGCTGCATCGCGGCGGGCAGCAGCGTCTCCAGTCCGACGGCGCCCGGGGCGGCGGCGGCGAAAGGCACGCGCTTGAGCTCCTCGTCCTGCGGCAGGTGACCCGAGCAGATCACGTCGATCAAACCGTCCGCGGCGGCCTGGACGAGGGCCTGACGGTCCGTCTCCGGCCGGAGGGGCGGGGAGAGCTTGAAGAAGGTCCGATAGGGCTCGATGTCGATTTCATTCAGCGTCAGGTGGTGGATGGAGGCGGAGGCGGTGACCTGCAGACCCGCCGCCTTGCCGCGAGCCAGCGGCGCCAACGCGCCTTCGGTGGAGAGCTGATGCGCGTGGTAGCGGGCGCCGGAAAGCTCGGCCAGCGCCAGGTCCCGCTCCAGCCCCATGCGCTCTGCCAGAGCCGGAACGCCGGGCAGGCCCGACTTGGTGGCGAAGAAGCCTTCGGTGGCGACGCCCTGCGACAGTGCGGCCTCCTGCGGGTGGTGGAGCACCAGCGCATCCAGAGAGGCGGCGTAGGCGAGACAACGGCGCAGGACCGAGGCGTCGGAGAGATACCGGTCGGCGTCGGTGAAGGCGACGGCTCCGGCGTCGCGCAGCAGCCCCATCTCGGACATGCGCGCGCCTGAGAGGCCTTGGGTGAGGGCGCCCATGACCTCGACGTTCACGGGACAGACCGCCTCGGCCCGGCGCTTCACGAACTCGACCATGGCCGGATCGTCGATGGGCGGCTCGGTCGAGGGCATGGCGACGAAGGTGGTCACGCCCCCGGCGGCCGCGGCGAGCCCGGCGGTGCGGTAGGATTCGCGATGCCGCGCGCCGGGCTCGCCCACGAAGACGCCGAGGTCGACGATGCCGGGGGCGAGCGCCTTGCCGGCGCAGTCCAGCGTCCGCGCGCCGGGGGGCGGGGAGACGTCGCCGACGGCGGCGATGGCGCCGTTATCGATCAGCAGATCGCCTTCGGTCTCGGTTCCGGCCTCGGGATCGACAAGGCGAGCGTTCCGCAGGTGGAGCGCAGTCATGTCTTCGCCCGCGCTGTCTGCGCGACGCGCAGGACCGAAGCCGGATCGACCAGTCCGTCGAACGTCAGACACGGAACAGGTCCTCCGGCAGCCTCCATAAGCGCGTCGTCCCGCGATCGCCGCGGCATCTCGAAACCGACGATGAGAGCGTCCTGGCGAAGGGCCAACGGAACGTCAGGCGCGAGCGTCACCCAACGGAACCTGCGCGGCGGGTCGATCTTCAGAATGATCGCTCTTCGATCCGTGATCGCAAACCGGGTGGTGGACTTCGCCGGTGCGTATGCGCGCAGCGCGAAGACCGCAAAAGCGAGCGCAACAAGCATCGCCACGAAGACCACGGCCCACCAGGGCAGGCTTGGCCTCGAAGGCGATAGCAGCGGCCTCGTGACCAGCACGACGACGGTCGTCGCGACTCCCATCCCTCCGATGAACCAGCGGCTGGTCACGATGCGCTCGAAGCGTCCCATGGAAGGCGTCTCGGCCCACAGCAGCGTCTCGCCGTCGGAAAGAACGTCCCGCCAGACATCTTCCGCCGCATGACCCAGAGAAAGGTTCACGCCGCCCCCCCCGCCAGTCGCTCCAGCACGGCCATGCGCACGGCGACGCCCATCTCCACCTGCTCGGCGATGACGGAGCGGTCGGGGTCGTCGGCCACCAGCGCGTCGATCTCCACGCCCCGGTTCATCGGCCCCGGATGCATCACGATGGCGTCCGGCTTGGCCGCCGCCAGCTTCAGATGGTCGAGGCCGAACCGATGGAAGTACTCGC
>JBCCPD010000384.1:0-3976 GCA_039025075.1 Pseudomonadota bacterium
CGCTGTCCTCGAGCGCGCTGGTGGTGAAGCTCGAGGCGATCGTTTCGGTCATCGAGGAACTGGGGCAGGAGATGACCGCCCTGTCGACGCGGGTCGACGCGGCCGAGACCAGCTATGCCGAGGCGGCGGAGGCGGCCGAGGCGGAGGCCGCGGCGGCGCGGCGCTCCGCAGCGCTCGACTCAGGCTTTTCCGGGCTGGGCGCCGCCATGGCCACGGGCCGGCCCTTCGAGGCGGCGTTGACGCGACTGGCGGAGATGGGCGCGCCGCCGCCCGCGGCGCTGGCGGAGGCGGCGCGGCAGGGCCTGCCGAGCCAGGCGGAGCTGACGGAGGGACTGGCCGAGGCGTCTCGCCTGGGGATGGAGGCTTGGGAGGAAGCGACCGCGCCGGGCATGTTCGGCTGGGCCGCGTCGATGTTCGCCGGAGAGGAGGAGGCGGCCGAGGGCGAAGGGCCCGACGTCGCGCTGCAGCGGGCCGCCGGGCGCATGGCGGCGGGCGACCCGGCCGGGGCGCTGGCGGCGGTGCGCGATCTGCCCGAGGTGGTGGCCGAGGCCCTTGCCGGCTGGGCGGACGGGGCTGGTCGCGCCGCGGCGGCGCAGGCGGCGGCGGACGATTGGCGCGAGGCGCTGGAGGCGGAGGCGGGCTGAGCTCCGGCCGCGCGATCCGCGGGGTCTTCGAGACGGATCGCCAGCGCAGCGTCGCGCCGATGTCGCCGCAGGCGACGAGGCGCCCGGCTCGTCGCGCCGAAGGCATGCCTCCGGCGTGACGGCGGAGGGCGCGGCCTAGCCTGCTTCGGGGGCCGGAACGGCGGGGCCGAGAACGGGAGGCGTGGTAGATGGCTCAGGATCATTGGGCGCTGGTGACGGGCGGCGCGCGGGGGATCGGCGGGGCCATCGCCGGGCGGCTGCGCGCGGACGGGCTGAAGGTGCTGGTGCTCGACGTGATCGCGCCGCAGCATGACGCCGTTGATGAGGCGGTGCAGGCGGACCTTTCGGACGTGCAGGCGACGCAGGCGGCGTTGAACCCGCTGGGCGAACGACTGGCGCTCACGCGGCTGGTCAACAACGCCGGGATCGTGGAGCCGGCGCTGCTGGAGGATACCGATCCCTTCAGCCTCGATCGGGTCGCGGCGGTGAACCTGCGCGCGCCGGTGGTGTGCCTGCAGGCCTGCCTGCCGGCGATGCGTCGGGAGGGTTTGGGGCGCGTCGTCAACATCTCGTCGCGCGTGGCGCTGGGCAAGGAGCTGCGCACCGCCTATGCCGCCACCAAGGCCGGCTTGCACGGCATGACAAAGACCTGGGCGCTGGAGCTGGGCAAGGATGGCGTGACGGTGAACGCCATCGGCCCCGGTCCGATCCGCACGGAGCTGTTCGAGAAGGTCAACCCGCCGGGCGATCCGCGCACCCGGGCGATCATCGACAAGGTTCCGGTCAAGCGCGTGGGCGAGCCCGAGGACGTGGCCGAGGCGGTCGCCTTCTTCTGCTCGGACGCGGCGGGGTTCGTGACGGGGCAGGTGCTCTACGTGTGCGGGGGGATGACCCTCGGCTCGGTCTGAGGGCAGGATGCTCGACGGCCCCGCGGGGGACGCCTAAGCTGACGGCGTGGCGCGCGGAACGAAGGCGAGGGCGGGGCGATGGCGGGCAGGCTGACGCTGGGCGAGCTGCGGGCGCTCACGGAGAAGGGCGAGGTGGACACCGTCCTCGTCTGCCAGACCGACATGCAGGGCCGGCTGATGGGCAAGCGTTTTCATGCCGAGCACTTCTGCGAGGAGGCCCACGACGAGACCCATTCCTGCAACTACCTGATCGCCACGGACATGGAGATGGAGACGGTGGGGGGCTATGCCTCGGCCTCCTGGGCGGCGGGGTATGGAGACTACACCATGGTTCCGGACCTCGGGACCCTGCGGCTGACGCCGTGGCTGGAGGGGACGGCGCTGGTGCTGTGCGACGTGATCGACCATGCCGCGCACGCCGAGGTTCCGCATTCGCCGCGGGCGATGCTGAAGCGGCAGGCGGCGCGGGCGGCGGGGATGGGCTTCACGCCGATGATGGCCTCGGAGCTCGAGTTCTACCTGTTCCGGCAGAGCTATGAGGAGGCGCATGCGCTCGGGCATCGAGGGCTGGAGACCACCGCCGCCTACAACGAGGACTACCACATTTTTCAAACGACCAAGGAGGAGGGGGTCATGCGCGCCCTGCGCAACGGGCTGCGCGGCGCGGACATACCGGTGGAGAACACCAAGGGCGAGGCGGATGCCGGGCAGGAGGAGATCAACATCCGCTATGCCGATGCGTTGACGATGGCCGACCGGCACGTCATCGCCAAGAACGGCATCAAGGAGATCGCCTGGGCCAAGGGCCGCGCCGCCAGCTTCATGGCCAAGTGGAGTTTTGATCACGCGGGCAGTTCCTGCCATGTGCATCAATCGCTGATGGGCGAGGACGGGCCGGCGTTCTTCGATCCGGAGGCGCCCTACGGCATGTCCTCGACGATGCGCAGCTATGTGGCCGGGCTGCTGGCCCATGCGGGCGAGATCACGCTGGCGCTGGCGCCCTACGTGAACTCCTACAAGCGTTTCGTGGCGGGGACCTTCGCGCCGACGAAGGCGGTGTGGTCGAAGGACAATCGGACGGCGGGGTATCGGGTCGTCGGCGAGGGGACCAAGGCGGTGCGGGTGGAGTGTCGCGTCGGCGGGGCGGATCTGAACCCCTATGTCGCGTTCTCGGCGCTGCTGGCGGCGGGGCTTTCGGGCATCGAGCAGGGGTTGGAGCTGGAGCCCGAGTTCGACGGCGACGCCTATGGCGGCGAGGGGCGGGAGATCCCCAAGACGCTGCGCGAGGCGACGGACGCGTTCGAGCGCTCCGCCATGCTGCGGGCGGCGCTGGGCGACGAGGTGGTCGACCACTACGTCCGCGCCGCGCGGTGGGAGCAGGAGGAGACCGACCGCCGCGTCACCGACTGGGACCTGCGGCGCGGGTTCGAGCGGGCGTAGCGCCCGCGCAAGCATTTCAGCCGCCGCGGCTTTCCTCGACACGCGCCGTGGCTGAGCTCAAGGGTCCTGACCCAGGAAACTGGTCCGATCGAGATGCGAGATTTCGGGCATGATCCTCGAAAGGGAGGGATGCCCCGATGCCGAAGAAACGCTTCACGGACAAACCGATCGCCTTTGCGCTCAGGCAAGCCGACGGCGGGACGCCGGTTGGCGAGATCTGCCGGAGTTGAGGCGTGAAGCGATCGATCCAGTTGATCGATCGTAGCCGAAACGGGCGTGTCCGAGGCCACGTTCTAACGCTGGAAAAAGGTCTACGCCGGCATGGGCGTGGCGGAGATCCGGCGGCTGAAGCAGCTCGAGGACGAGAACGGCAAGCTCAAGCGCCTTGTGGCCGATCTGAACCTGGACAAGGAAATGCTGCAGGACGCCCTGCGCCGAAAGTGGTGAGGCCCGCCGCGCGCCGCGCCGTGGCCGGCTGGTTCCAGACGGCCTTCGGCGTGGGCGAGCGGCGGGCCGTCCAGGCGGGCGGCTTCAACCGGTCGTCGCATCGCTACAAGTCCAGCCGGGACGCGCGGGCGCCGCTGCGGGCCCGGCTGAAGGAACTGGCCGCGGCGCGCGTGCGCTACGGCTACCGGCGGCTGCACGTGCTGCTGCGCCGAGAAGGCTGGGAGATCAACCACATGGCGTGATCGAGGGCGGACGGGCTCCGGATACGCTGCGTCGTCGACTGAAGGAGGAGACGACGATGCAGTATGCAGGACTGGACGTGTCGGTGAGAGAGACGGCGATCTGCATGGTCGACGCCAAGGGCGCGCCGATCTGGGAGGGCAAGGTCGCCACGGGCGTTGGAGAGATCCACGAGGCGCTTCGGCGGCATGCGCCGTCGCTGACGAAGGCGGGGATGGAGACCGGCCCGGTCGCCGTCTGGCTATGGCACGGCCTGAGGGATGCAGGCGTGCCGCTCGATTGCATCCATGCCCGCCG
>JBCCPD010000385.1:0-3967 GCA_039025075.1 Pseudomonadota bacterium
GGACGGGGCCGGAGAGGCGGCGGCCCAGGGCCTCGCCGTGATGCTGTGGACCTTCGTGCACGGCGCGGCGTCCCTGGCGCTCGACGGCAATTACGACGCGGCCAAGAAGGACGTGGACCTGCGGATGATGGTCTCCATGGCCACCGCGAGGCTGCTGCCCGCCTGAGCGCGCGACGAGTCGGGGTCGCCCCGTCCCGACGCGCCGCCGATCCAAGTTCGGACTTCTTTCGGACTCCTGCACGATGACAAGCGATTGCAGCGGCCAACGCGTCGATCGATTTTAACGTTTCATTCAAAATCTCTTGGGTTCGAGGAAGCCGCAGATGCGATACGCACTCGCCATCGCCGCGCTCGCCGCGGCCGCGCCCGGCGCGCACGCCGTCACCGTTGATGGATCGAACAGCCCGTTCACGCTGAACACGCCGGTCACGGAGACGGTGGAGGTCCTCGACGGCGCCACGCTGATCGTCACCGACGGCGCCTCGGTCACGCCGCCCACGCAGACGGTTGGGTCCGGCCTAAACGGCGTCACCGCCACCGGCTCCGCGACAGTCGTGGTGAACGGCGGGGCGATCAACGGCGGCGCCTCGGACAACGCTACGGCTTCGTCCAGCGGCGCGATCGCCGGCACGGCCCTCGTCGTGAACGGGACAGGCGACGTGACGATCACCGGCGGCGAAATCACCGGCGGCGCCGCGTTCGGACCGCGTCGAATCCCGGGTGACGCTCTCGACATCGACACCACCGGAACCGTCACGATCACCGGCGGCGAAATCCGCGGCGGCGCGCAGAACGGGGACGGCACACGCGGCGGCTTCGTCGGCAATATCCGTAACGCCCAGGTCGAGATTTCCGGCGGCACGTTCGACGGCGTGTTCGGCCGTTCCTCCCTCGGTTTGATAGACGTGCGGAACAGCACGATCACCGGCGGCGCGTTCAACGGCGGCGATGAAGGCTTTGCGACCGACGCCTTCATGACCCCGACCGGCGAAGGCGACGGGCTCGGCGTGACCGGCGACTCGGTCCTCGCCATCTTCGACGGCCTGTTCACCGCGGGCGACTCGATCGCCCGCGATGGCGGCGGCGATGCGCTGGCGACGAGTCTCCGCAGCAACGTCACGATTTTCGGCGGCACGTTCATCGGCGGTCTCGACATGCATTCCGGCGAAAGAGGAGACGCGCTGAGCGCCGTCCAGAACAGCGTGATCAACGTGCGCGGCGGAACCTTCTTGGGGACCGCGGATTTGATCCAGGACGCCCAGCTGAACATCTTCGGCTTCGCCGACCTCCTGTTCGACGGCACGACCGTCACCGGCACGCTGCTGAGCGGCGATGCGATCAATCTCGACGTGAGGCTGCTCCAGAACGCCCAGGTCAACCTCAACGTCATCCCCCTGCCCGCGGGCGCCTGGCTGCTGCTGAGCGGGCTCGCCGCCATGGGCGCCGCGCGGCGCTTCCGGCGGGCCTGAGCGCGCGTCGCCGCCGCTCGCGGCGGGCCGCCGCCTGCAAAGGGACCCGACCCGACCGGAGCTTCGCGGTCGACGCGGCCCTCTCTCCATGAAAGGCTCCGCGGAGCTTGACGGGATCGTCGTCGTACCGTCGTGAAACCGTCATGCGCCGGGTCTACGCCGCTGGCACCGCAACCTCGACGCAATGGGAGAGCCCTGATGCTCCGCAGCGCCCTGATCGCCGCGGCCGCAGCCCTCGCGGCCGCGCCCGCCCCCTCGGCCTTCGCAGCCGCCTCCGGCAAGCTGGTCCTCTACACCTCGCAGCCCAACGCCGACGCGCAGGCGACCGTCGACGCCTTCACCGCCAAGCACCCGGACGTGGAGGTCGAGTGGATCCGCGACGGCACCACCAAGGTCATGGCCAAGCTGCGCGCCGAATTCGCCGCCGGCGCCCCGCAGCCGGACGTGCTGCTGATCGCCGACATGGTGACGATGGAGGGGCTGAAGGCCGAAGGCCGGCTGATGGCGCATCCGGACGCGGACGTGAGCGCCTACGACCCGGCGCTGATGGACGCGGACAAGACCTATTTCTCCACCAAGCTGATCACCACCGGCATCGTCTACAACACCGGCGCGGAGATGGTTCCGACGTCCTACAAGGACCTTCTGAAGCCCGAGGCGAAGGACAAGATCGCCATGCCCTCGCCCCTGACCTCGGGCGCGGCGACGATCCACATGGCGGCGCTGACCTCCAACCCCGATCTGGGCTGGGCGCTGTATGAGGGCCTGGCCGAGCAGGGCGCCAACCCGCAGGGCGGCAACGGAGGCACCTATCGGGCCGTCGCGGGCGGCGAAAAGCTCTACGGCTTCGTCGTGGACTTCCTGCCGATCCGCAACAAGGCCGACGGCGCGCCGGTGGAGTTCGTGTTCCCCGAAGAAGGCGTCTCCGCGGTGACCGAGCCCGTCGCTATCCTTTCCACCGCCGCCAACCCCGAGGCCGCCAAGGCCTTCGTGGACTTTCTGCTGTCGCCGGAGGGTCAGCAGATGGCGGCCGATCAAGGCTATCTGGCCGCCCATCCGGCGATCGACCCGCCCGAAGGGTTCCCGTCGCGCGACGCGATCAAGCTGATGGACTTCGACCCGGCCGCCGCTCTGGCCGATGATGCGAAGAACAAGATGAAGTTCGAGGACATCTTCGGCGGCTGACATGGCCGCTCCGGCCTCGTCCGAGCCGGAGATCCTCCGGAGGCGCGCGGCGGCGGTCCCGCCGAGCGCCTTCGGCCTTTCCGGGGAGCGCGTCGCCCTGGCGCTGAGCCTGGCCGCGGTGGCGGTTCTGTGCGGCCTGCCTCTGCTGCTTCTGGCCCGCACCGGCCTGGCGCCCGAGGGCGTCCTCAGCCTCCAGCCCCTGGCGGAGGCGTGGGAGAGCCGGTCCGTGCGCCGGGCGCTTTGGAACTCGTTGGAAAGCGGCCTGGGCTCGGCGCTGCTGGCGACGGCGCTGGGCGCCGGCCTGGCGCTGGCGGTCGGCCTGACCGACGTGCGCGCGAAGGGGGCGCTGATCTTCTGCATCCTGCTCCCGATGATGATCCCGCCGCATGTGACGGCGATCGCCTGGATTCAGGCGCTGGGCCCGGGCTCCCCGGTGCTGCGCTGGCTGGGGCTTTCGCCGGAGCTGGGGGCGACGCATCCCTTGTATTCGCGCGAGGGGGTGATCGCGCTGCTGGCGATCCAGCATTCGCCGCTGGTGTTCCTGGCGGTGCGGGCGGCGCTGCGGACCCTGCCGCGGGAGATGGCGGAGGCGGCGCGCGTCTCCGGCGCCTCGGGCGCGCGGGTGCTGCGGCGGGTGATCCTGCCGCTGCTGGCGCCCTCGCTGATCGCGGGGTTCATGCTGGCCTTCGTCTCGGCCCTGGGGAACTTCGGCATCCCGGCGCTGCTGGGCATCCCGGCGCGCTACACCACCCTGCCCGTCCTGATCTGGCGACGGCTGGCGAGCTTCGGCCCGGACGTTCTGACCTCGGTCGCGGTGATCGCGTTTTTGATCGCGGCGGTCGCCGTCGTGGCGGTGGCGCTGCAGACGGTGCTGCAGCGGCGCGCCAAGGCGGCGCTGATCGGCCCGCCGCAGCCGGCTCTGGCCTGGCGGTTGGGGCGGGCGCGGCCTTGGGTGGAGGCGGGGCTCTGGGGCCTCATCGTCCTGATCCTGGGGCTGCCCGTGGTCAGCCTCTTCGCCACGGCGCTGGTGCAGACCTATGGCCTGCCCCTGACCTGGGAGACGCTGACCTTCCGCCATTTCGACGAGGTGATCTTCCGCCAGTCGGTCACTTACCGCGCCTTCGTGAACTCGACGCTCGTGGCGGGGGCGGCCTCGCTGGTTCTGGCGGCGCTGGCCGGCTGCCTGGGCTGGTTCCTGGCGCGGCCGCGCGGCGCCCCGCGGCGGGCGGCGGAGCTGGGGGCGGGCAAGGGGGACCGGGCCGAGGCGGGGGCGGGGCGGGTGTTCTCCAGGGCCTTCATCCAGGCCGTCATCC
>JBCCPD010000386.1:0-3959 GCA_039025075.1 Pseudomonadota bacterium
CCCTCGCCCCTCATGAAGCCGCCTGTAGGCGCAGGTCGGCGGCAGCCACTCCGCCGCGTCCTCCAGGCTCTCGGGCGTCAGCACGATGCAGCCGGGCACCAGCTGCTTCCTGAGCGCATAGTTCCCGCAGCGGCAGGTCTCAGGGTCGTAAAGCCGGCAATGCACGTCCGTGTAGGCCAGCTCCCCCGTCTCCTCGTCCTCGAGCTTCAGCAGGCAGCAGCGCCCGCAGCCGTCGCACAACGCCTCCCACTCGGCGCGGGTCAGCGCGTCGAGCGGCAGCTCCCAGAATTCTTCTCTCGCATCGCGCGTCATGGCGCGCAGCTAATCCGCGCAGGGCCTCTGCGTCGAGAGGCCAAGGCGCCGCCGACCGCGCTGATCTCCTTCGACGCGCCTGACCTCGCCCGCCGACGCTCCCGCCCGTCGACTTCGCGGCCTTCGGCCCCTCGTCTCCCGTTGGGCCGGGCGCCGCGTCGCCTGCGGCGACGACGGCGGGTCGCTGCGCTGGCGATGGACGGGACCTTTGGCGTAGGGGCAGCGACGAGGCGGTTCGGCCTGCATAGACGGATTCGAAAAAAAATATCTGTGTTTCAGAAACTTGAAGGGGCGTCCACGCATGGACGCGCCTGCACGTCTCAGTCGGCGACGGCCCTCGCCCCCGCCAAGCGCTCTCGCGCGAGGGCGCAGTCGGCGTCCATCTGGGCGATCAGCGCCTCGGCGTCCTCGAACTGCTCCTCGCCCCTCAAAAAACTCACCAGGGCCACGGAGACTTCTTCTCCATAGAGATCCCCCTCGAAATCGAGAACGTAGGTCTCCAGATTCGGCGCGTTGACCCCGAAGGTCGGCCGCACGCCCAAGGACGCCGCCCCGCCGTAGCGCCCCGCATGGGGCCCGGTCAGCACCTCGAACTCGACCGCGTAGACGCCGAACTTCGGCAGCAGCAGCCCGTTCAGCAGCAGGTTCGCCGTGGGATAGCCCAGGTCCCGGCCCCGCTTGTCGCCATGCCGCACGACCCCGTCGATGCGGTGGCGATGGCCCAGCATCTCCGCCGCCGCCTCGGGCCTCCCATCCTGCAATGCCTCGCGGATGGCCGAAGAGCTGACGCGCCCCTGAGCGCCCTGGCTCACCATCGGGGCGACCGCGACCTCGAAGCCGAATTGCGCCCCGAAGCGGATCAGCGCCTCCGCGTCCCCGCTCCGCTTCCGGCCGAAACGAAAGTCCGCACCCACCACCACCTGGCTCAGTCCGAGGCCATCGGCCAGAACATCCTTGGCGAACGCCTCCGCCTCCAAACCGGCCAAGGCAGCGTCGAAGGGAAGGGCGAAGAGCCGCTCGACCCCGATCTTTTCGAGCCGATGGGCGCGGGAGGCGTCGTTCATCAGTCGAAAGGCAGGCCCTTCGGGCGCGAAGAACGCCCTGGGATGCGGCTCGAACGTCACCACGCCCAGCGCAGCATCCTCGCGCTGCGCCAGCGCGATCACCGAAGCATGGCCTAGATGCACGCCATCGAAATTGCCCATCGCGGCCGAGGCGCCTCGGTCCTCCTCGCGGACCTCGGACAACGAACGGATGATGCGCAAGGACGTTCCCTCAGGCGGGGCCGCGGCCTCGCCGGAGCTTGCGGCCCGGACGCGCGGCGGCGATCAGTCGAACTTGGCGGAGGGCGCCAGCACCAGCGCCTCGCCCTTCAGAACGACCGTATCGCCCACGGTGCAGGCGCAATCAAGGGTCACCCGGCGCCGGCCATGGTCGATGTCCTTGACCGTCACCCGCGCCTCGACGCTGTCGCCCGGGCGCACCGGCGCCATGAACTTCATCGACTGGCCCAGATAGACCGTGCCGTGGCCCGGAAGCTGCTCTCCGATCACCGCCGAGATCAGCGAGGCCGTCAGCATCCCGTGCGCGATGCGCCCGCCGAAGATCGTGTCTTGGGCGTAAGCGTCGTCCAGATGCACTGGGTTCCGGTCGGTGGAGACCTCGGCGAACATCTCGATGTCGCGATCCGTGATCTCCTTGCGCAGGTGGCGGGTCATGCCGATGGACATGTCCTCGATGACGATGGTGCCGCGCGGAAAATTGTCGAACATGTCCCCGTCCTTTGCCGATGCCGCCCCCTCGACGACGCGCGGAAGCACGCGCCGTCTGAAGGGCTAACTAGCCTGGAGTCGGTGAGGGCGCAACATTCTTGCGCAATAATTTTTGTTGTGGGGCCCTAAACTTGTAATTTTCTTGCGAGGCCGACGTCTCGCCGCCGAGGACCGTCTTATCCGCGGCGCTCCGAAGAGCGCAGGCCATTCGAGCCGCGAGGGCGCCGAGCTGGTTCAGCCGGCGCAAGCGTCCGTTTCAACGGCGCCGGCGCCGCCCAAAAGCGTCACGCGCAAAGCGTCGCGGGCGAGCCAGCCGCCGGGGGACGCCGGGTCGAGCGGCGCCGTCACCGCCACCTCGCGTCCGTCGAGGGAGACTTCGGCGGCGTGGAACCAATACGTCTCGGGCCCCTCGACCACGGCCATCGGAGCTTCGCCGGGAGCCGCCGGCATGACGAAGACCGCTTCCAAAGCGCGAGCCTCGTCGGAGCCTACGAGGCCGCAGCGCCGCACCTCCACGCCCGCGTCCACCATGCCGGTCGGCTGGGCGGCGAGGGCCGCGACGATGGCCGGGGCGGCCGCGCCCGAGGCGTCGCTTGCATCTGCGACGGAGGGCAGGGTCAGCTCCAGGGCCGCTTCGGCGGGGATGCAGATCTCCGCGCATAACCCGTAGGCGAAGACCAGGCGAAGCGAGACGGGCCGCGCCGGATCCTGCGCAGTCACCTGAAGCGGAAGGGTGACCCGGTGCTCGTAGCCCAGAGTCGTCATTCCATAGGTGTCGAAAGCGATGGGGGCCGGCCAGCTCACCTCGACCGCGGCGAGATTCTCCGACCCGCTCCAATCGAAATAGGGCGGGATGCCGGCGTCGCCCGGCACGCGCCAATAGGTCTTCCAACCCTCGGCCAGGCGAATGTCGAGCGCGGCCATGTGGCGGCCTTCCGCCTCTCGCCAGCCGCGGCGCAGCGCGAGAGCGGAGCGGGCGTCCGACGCGACGGCCCCGTAGGCTCCCGCCGAAGACATGGCAGGCGAGGGCTCCGCCCGCAGACCGGAGAGCAGACCGATGCCCTGGGCTTGCGCCGGCGCGGCGAGGCCGATCGCGGCGAGGCCCCCCGCCGCGATCGCGCCGAAACGAAGGGTTCGACGCTTGGGGCCGTCGTGAGCGGGGCGGGGCTGAACACGATGGAACATGAAGTGGGATATAGCGACGCCCCGAAGCGCGCGCGATACACGAAACGGTCATCGGGCGGTCAGCTTGCCAGCGCCGTCCGATCGGGCGTCCGTGTTGGGATCGATTTCCACGCGCTCGGCCTCGAAGCGCCGTTGCCGAACGGCGGAGAAGGGCTCAGGATCGACCACATGAGCGCTTCGCCCCCAGACCATCACGACGAGCCGGAGGATGACGAGACGGGCTTCGACCCCGAACTCGACGTCGAGCTTGACGAGGAGGATGCGGGACCGCTGCAAGGCGAACTGCTGGTCGCCATGCCCGGCATGGGCGATCCGCGCTTCTCCCACACGGTGATCTACATGTGCTCCCACGGCGCCGGGGGGGCCATGGGGCTGATCGTCAACAAGCCGGCCAAGGAGCTGAGCTTCGAGGCGCTGCTGAAGCAGCTCGGCATCAAGGCTCCGCCGGAGGAGGCGCTGCAGGTGCGCGTCGGCGGCCCGGTCGAGGTGGGGCGCGGCTTCGTCCTGCACACCGACGACTGGGAGGCGCCGGGGGCGACCAAGCCCCTTCGGGACGGGCTCGCCCTGACGGCGACGGTGGACATCCTGCGGGAGATCGCGCGGGGCAAGGGGCCGCGGCAGGCGGCTCTGGCGCTGGGCTATGCGGGCTGGTCGGCGGGGCAGCTGGAGGACGAGCTGGCGCGGAACGGC
>JBCCPD010000387.1:0-3945 GCA_039025075.1 Pseudomonadota bacterium
CCGCCCGCCCAGCTGAGGCCCGGCCGTCCGACGCGCCCAACGCCGCCGCCGCGCAGGCCTCAGCCTCAAGCCCCGCCCCAATCCATCGGCTCCGTTTGGCAGCCGAGTTCAAGCAACCGTCCCGAAGGACAGCGCCCCCTGCGCCGGACGCGACCTGGCCCACGCGGCCGAGCCTACCCTCCAGCCGCCGCTGCCGAACCCTCCGCGCGGCGAGCCCGAACGTCGAAGAGAGCCGCGCGACCGACGGCATCCAGCGACGCTTCCCAAACGGCGCGCCGCTCCAAAGCGGAAGCCCATCCGATCGACTCGCATGGGAGTCCCCTAAGGGTTCAGATCTGATTCAGGACGTCGTTCGGAGAAGGAGGCCGGCGGACATGTCGACAGCATTCTCCCTCGATCTTTGCCTCCGCGCGCTGCAAGTCGTGGCCCACGCCGCGAGCGCCTGCGCATGGCCGTCCCCACGGGCCCTGAAACACGACGACCTTCATCGCCGGGCTGACCCGTCGAGGCGCGATCGCTCCCTCAGCCATCGGCGGGCTCATCAACCGCGACGCCATCGAGACCCACGTCGCGCGCGTGCGGCCTCCCGATTTGCGGCCCGGCGACATCGTCGACAGGCACAACCTTGGAAGCCGCAAGGGCCCCCGCGCACGCGACCCGATCGAGGCCGCCGGGGCGGGCCTGCGCGGCCTTCCGCCCCAAAACCCTGACTTCAACCCCATCTACGCCGCCTTCGCCAAGCTCGAGGCGCTTCCGCGAAAGGCGGCCGAGCGCGCCGTCGAGGGTCTCTGGGCCGCCACCGGCCGCATCGCCGGCGCCTTCACGCCCGCCGAACGCGCCAACGGCTTCAGCGCCCGCGGATACGAGCCAGACGGGTAGGAGGCCGCTCCAGACGTCAGACGAAAACGCGCTTGCCACCAAGGCGACGACCCCTGCCCGCCGGTCCTCCCGCATGGCGTCTTCCCAACGGCTTTCAAACCGCCCCGCCCGGGCCTGGGTCTCGTTCGATCAGCCGTCCGCGGCCGCCTAGAACGCACCCTGCCTCCGAACCGAACGGACCACGCTTGCCGCAACATGACGAAGCGGTCGGCGCGCACCGTTGCGGACAAAGGCGCGCGCCATGCGAAAGCCCGCCGTTTCGCGCAGAGCCTGCGAGACGCCCACGAAGCCGAGGCTCGCCACCACATCGCCGCCGTGCATGGAGACCGGGACGCCCGCGCCGCGTCATCCGCAATCAAGGCGTCGTCTCCCGTGCTCGGTCCAATGCCCGAGCGCCCCGGTCGGCCGTCGCTTCGACCCCTCGAAACGCGGCCGAGGTCTCGCCGTCCGCCGCGACCCGATCCACCGTCGCCTCCCCCTGCCCCAAACACGCCCGCCGCGGTCCGCATCGCGACGGCGCGCGCCAAGCCGACCCCCTCGAACGCCCTGCGCCGCAGGACCGGGGTCGCCGTCACCGCGGCTCGGGCACCTTGATCATCCGCCCCAGGAAACCGCCGCCGAAGACGTGGATGTGGTAGTGCGGCACCTCCTGATGCGCATCCGGCCCTGCATTGGCGAGGATGCGGAACCCGCCCCCGCCCTGATCCGGCCGATGCCCCGTGGCCTTGGCCACCGCGGCGACGGCTCGGGCGAAGTCGGCGATCTCGGCGTCGCTCGCCGCCTCTCCGAAATGGGCGGCGTCGACATAGGGGCCCTTGGGGATCACCAGAACATGGGTCGGGGCCTGCGGGTTGATGTCGTGGAAGGCGAGGCTGCGCTCGGTCTCCAGCACCGTCTTGTTCGGGATCTCTCCGCGCAGGATCTTCGCGAAGATGTTCTGGTCGTCGTAGACGTAGGCCATTCGCCTCTCCCTCGCCCGCCGCCGCCGCGCGCCGGCCTCCCGACCCGAGGTAGCCGCCCCGCGCCCCATCGTCCACCAACGCCCCGCGCCCATCCCTCCCGACGCCCCGCGCCCCATCCCTTCCTGCGCCCCGCGCCCCACCCCTCACGGCCCCGCACGCCCCATTCCTCCCGGCGCCCTGCACCCATCCCTCCTGGCGCGCCGCGCCTCACCCACCCCGACCCCCAGCGCCCCACCCTCCCCAGCGCCCTGCGCCCCATCAGCCCCAGCGCCCCGCGCGTCAGCCTCCAAAACCCCGGCGTGCCATCCTCCGCCCTCACGCGAAGCCGCGGTCCGCGGGCCCTCCCCCGCTCGCATTGCCCACGCCGAACCCTCGCGCTAGGCCTTGGCCATGCAGGACGCGCCGCCTCCCGTGCACTTCTTCGTCCACGTGCCCAAATGCGCCGGCACCACGGTCGAGGCGCATTTCGCCCGCCATCTGGGCCCCGACGGCTTCCTCCTCGCCCCCCGCTGGCGCCACCCTCTGCGCGACATCGTCGGCAACCGCTACCCGGACGTCGACCTCCTCGCCCTGCGCCGCGTGCAGGTGGTCTCAGGCCACTCCCTCTCCCGCGCGTTCGCCGCCAAGTTCACCGGCCGCGCGCTGCGCGAGCACGTGCTGATCCGCGACCCGCTCTCCTACCTCGTCAGCTTCTACAACTACCGCTGGGCGCGGCACGAAGAGCGGGGCGAGCCGACGCCCCCGCCCTTCGCCGACTGGACCCGGACCCAGCGCCGCAACCCCCTCTCCCGCTTCCTGCTGCACCGCTATTTCGGCGTCGGCTACCCTTCGGTCTACCGGCTCTCCTCCCGCGCCCGTTTCGAGCTGCTGGAGCGCGCGTTCGCCGGCTTCGCCTGGGTCTCCGCCTGGACCCGCGCGGACGAGGCCATCGCCGCCCTCTCCGCCCAGCTGGGCCTGCCGACCGAACCCGCGCGCGAGAACGTCGGCCAGGCCCGCCGCCTCTCCCTGGCCGACATCCCTGAGGACAGCCGCCGCGCGCTGGAGGCGGAGCACGCGCTCGACCTCCTCCTGTTCGAGCGCTGGAAGGACCGCGGCGCCGACCCCTCCGCCAACCCGCCGGACCCGGAGGGCGCCGCCCGCGCCCTCAGCGGAACCGACGCCCTCGCCTACCTGCCCGCGGACCTCGAAAGCGCCATCCGTCGCAAGCTGTGGCGCTGAACCGGGCGGCGCGAAGGCCCCTTCCGCCGAGGAAGACAACCGACCGAGTTCGGCGTACCATTCCAGCGTTCGCGTCGCCGCTTCGAGGGGAAACGCCATGCGCTCCATCCTGTCCGCCGCCGTCCTGACGCTCGCCGCCTCACAGGCCCAGGCCGTCAACATCACGCCCTACTATCTCTTCGACGGCGACAGCCAGCTGGGTTATGAGATCGTCGGGGCCTCGGTGATCAACACCTTCGACACGTTCTTCCGCGGCTACCCGCCGGCGATCCGCGACACGATCTGGCTCGGCGACCGCGATGACGACGAGGCCCGAGAGTACGATCTCGACGGCACGCCCACCGGGGCGACGTCGCTCGGCGGCGACGCCTTCACCCAGCTGATCGACGGCGCTCCCGGGCGAGGCGTCAATTACGGCGTGGAATGCTGCGGCACGCCCAATTCCGTGACGGTGGCCGACGTCGACTGGGCGAACCAGCAGGAGCTCTTCGTTCTGCCCGCCAGCGCGTCCGGCATTCTTTTCGATCCGACCGACGACACGCTCTGGATCTCCAACTTGGGCTCCAACGCGATCACGCAATACGATCTTCTCGGGTCGCCGCTGACCAGTTTCACGCTCGACGGCGCGGGGCAGCTCGCCGCGCTCGCGTATGAGTCGCTGACCGACAGCTTCTGGGCCTATGACAAGAACTCGAACAGCATCCTGAACTTCGATCGCGCCGGCGACGTGCTGTCCGACACCGGTCTCGACGTCTCGCTGGACAACGTTTTCGGCGGAGAAATGCCCATCGGCTTCAGCGCGCCCCCGGGCGGCGGGGCGGAGGTGCCTCTGCCTCCGGCGATCCTGCCGGCTCTGCTAGGCGTCGGCGCGCTCGCGGCCGCCGCG
>JBCCPD010000388.1:0-3944 GCA_039025075.1 Pseudomonadota bacterium
AACAAGGCCGCTCAGAAGGACACCCGTGCGCGGTGGACGCTGAACGTCGGCGGCAGGGTCCGATACCGCCCGGACGGCACGCCCCTGCCCATGATCGCGGCGCCGGTGTTCGGCTACAAATCGCACATCAGCATCGATCGGCGCTTCGGCTTCATCCGAGAGGGGGCGGTCACGGCCGCCTCCGCCGCCGACGGGCGGCAACTCCGCCGCTTGGTCAGCCAGGAGAACACCGGCTCGGAGGTCTGGGCTGACAGCGCCTATCGCTCGAAGCGCAACGAGCGGTGGCTGGCGGATCGGATGCTCACGAGCCGCATCCACCGCCGCAAGCCTGCGGGCAGGCCCATGCCCCGGCACATGGCCCGCGCCAACGCGAAGAAATCCGCGGTCCGGGCGGCCGTGGAGCATGTCTTCGCGCATCAGAAGGGGCGCTTCGGGCTCTTCATCCGCACCATCGGCCTGGCGAGGGCGGAAGCGAAGATCACGCTGGCGAACCTGGCCTGCAACTTCGACCGCCTGATCTTCCACGAACGTCGGCGCGCCATGGGATGAGTCCGTCCGAAATCCGGCGAAACGGCCTCATGCCGCCTCGGATCGCAAAGATCCGGGTCCGAAAGGCCGGCTGGACGCTCCAAACCCGCCGAACGGCGCTCTCATCCCAGGGTTCTTGCGGGTGTCCACCTGCGCGACCCCGTTCCCGATCACTCCACGTTCTCGAAGAACCGGCACGGTCGGTTCCGAGACAGCGATCTGTTCCGCCACCTCTTCGAGCGGGTCCTGGCGCGGTGCATCACCGAGGGCCTTGTCGGCGGCGACAGCTTCGGCGTGGACGCCTCGCTGATCTCGGCCGACGCCTGCCGGTTCGAGAAGATAGAGCCGGAGGATTGGGGCCCGGAGCGGATCACGCGGGCGACGCAGGAATACTTGGACACGCTCGACGACGCGGCGTTCGGGGCCGCGACGCCGGTTCCGCCCAAGGCGCTGTCGCCGTCGGATCCGGCCGCCCGGTTCACCGCCGCCAACGGCGACCGGCCCTTCCACGCCTGCTCCACCAACGACCTGGTCGACCTCGAACATGCGGTCATCGTGGATGTGGAGGCCACCGCGCCGATCCGCCAGGCCGAGGCGGGCGCGGCGATGGACATGATCGAACGGACCCGCGAGCGGTTCGGCCTCTACCCGGAGAAGCTGGTCGCCGACACAGCCTACGGCTCGGCCGAGACGCTCGGCTGGCTTGTGGAGAGCGAGGGGATCGAGCCGCACATCCCGGTCATCGACAAATCGCAGCGCAAGGACGGGACCTTCTCCCGCGAGGACTTCGCCTACGATCCCGAGACCAACAGCTACGGCTGCCCTGGTGGGAAGCGGCTGCTTCCCAAGAGCCGCGCCTTCCAGACGATCCGCCCGGCGGCCAAGGCCGACGGCTTCGTCCGATACCGCGCGTCCAAAGCCGACTGCAGGGCTTGCCTGCTCAAGCCACGGTGCTGTCCGAACGTGCCTCAGCGCAACGTAAGTCGGTCCATCCACGAGGGAGCCCGAGACTTGGCGCGCGAGATCACTTCCAGCGACGCCTACGTCGCCTCGGCCTACGCGAGGAAGAAAGTCGAGATGCTCTTCGCGCACCTCAAGCGCATCCTTGGGCTCACCCGACTGCGCCTGAGAGGACCGAACGGCGCGAAGGACGAGTTCCTGATGGCCGCCACCGTGCAGAACCTTCGCAAGCTCGCCATGACGCTCCCAACCCCAGCGTGAGAGGCGTCATCGACCGTTCCAAGCGCGTTCGGCGCCGCGCTGCAGCATGGGGTTCTTCAACAGCATCGGCTCCAAACGAACCTTCGCCGCATCGCGCCCCGGCGTCCGGCGTCGCCGACGACCCTCGTCCCTCATTCTCGGCTTGACCCGACTCGCCCCCCTCCCCTACCTCCCCCGTGGGCGCGCCGCCGGACAAGGGCGAGCGGCGGCGGGCTCAGCGATCTCGCCCTGACGATGGAGCGCGTCCCATGACGTTCCCCCCCAAGCCGCAGGCGCTGCCTGCGCGCGCGGAATTTTCCTCCGGTCCCTGTCCCAAGCGCCCCGGCTGGTCGGCGGCGGCGGTCGCCGAAAAGGCCTGGCTGGGACGGTCCCACCGGGGCGCCGGGCCCAAGGCCCAGCTCAAGAGCCTCATCGACCGCATCGCGGCGCTGCTGGACGTGCCCGAGGACTACCGGGTCGGCATCGTTCCGGCCTCGGACACCGGGGCCTACGAGATGGCCATGTGGACCATGCTGGGCGCCCGGCCGGTGGACGCGCTCGTCTGGGAGAGCTTCGGCGCCGGCTGGGCGACGGATGCGACCCAGCAGCTGGGCCTCGACGCGCGGGTGCTGAAGGCGGCCTATGGCACGCTGCCGCCGCTGGCGGAGATCCGGCCCGAGGCGGATGTTCTGTTCACTCAGAACGGCACGACCTCCGGCGCGCGCATCCCGGATTTCGACTGGATCCCGGCGGATCGCGAAGGGCTGACCTTCAACGACGCCACCTCGGCCGCCTTCGCCCAGCCGATCGACTGGGCCAAGTGCGACGTGACGACGTTTTCATGGCAGAAGGTGATGGGCGGCGAGGCGGCCCATGGCATGCTGATCCTGTCGCCGCGCGCGGTGGAGCGGTTGGAGAGCTATGCGCCGGACCGGCCGCTGCCCAAGGTGTTCCGCCTGGTCAAGGGCGGCAAGCTGATCGAGGGGGTCTTCAAAGGGGAGACCCTCAACACGCCGTCGATGCTCGCCGTCGCCGACGCGATGGACGCTTTGGATTGGATCGAGGGGCAGGGCGGCGCGGCGGCCATGCAGGCCCGGGCCGACGCCAACGCCGCGGCGCTGCAGGGCTGGGTCGACGCGACGGCGTGGGTGGAGAACCTGGTGGCGCGGCCTGAGGCGCGGTCCAACACCTCGGTGTGCCTGAGCATCGTCGATCCGGCCGTCGCGGGGTTGGAGGAGGCCGCCCAGCGCGCCTTCACCAAAAAGATGACGGCGCTGCTGGAGGCCGAGGGCGCCGCCTACGACGTGAACGGCTATCGCGACGCGCCGCCGGGCCTGCGCATTTGGTGCGGGGCGACGGTGGACACGGCCGACGTCGAGGCGCTGACGCCGTGGCTCGACTGGGCCTTCGAGGCGGCGCGGTCGGAAGCCGCCGCCGCCTGAGGCGCCGCGCCATGATCGACGCCGTCATCGACGCCCCATTTGGGCGCGTCGTCCTCTCGGCGCGCGACGGAACCCCCGTCGCGCCGTCGGAACGGGCGGAGGCGCTCGCCAAGGACATGCCCCGCGGCATGCGCCTCGACCATTGTCTGGTCGCCGGCCTCAAGATCGGCTTCGGCACGGGCGAGCCGGTGGAAGCCGAGCTTTCCTGCGCGCTCGCTCACGGCATGGAGGCCTTCGCCGGAAACGGCGAAGGCCTCGCCGCCTGGACGATCGAAAGCCCCGATCTCGCCGGCGCCTTCGCGATCAGGGAGTTGGACTGGCTCGAGCGGACCCACTCGCTTGAAGTCGTCTCCTACGCCAACGCCAAGGCGGGCCTCCGCGTCCGCCTGCGCGCCGCCACCCCTCGGGTCGTCACCCTCGGCTTCGCCGCGGCCTGGACCCATGACCCCGCCTCAGAGGCCGACGAACTGGCGCCCTGGTTCGCCGTCGATCGCGTCCTCCCCTTCTAAGGAACCCCGCAGATGCCCAAAGTGCTCATCTCCGACAAGCTCTCCGACGCCGCCGTGCAGATTTTCCGGGATGCGGGGGTGGAGGTGGACTTCCTCCCCGATCTCGGCAAGGAGCCCGAGAAGCTGGCGGAGGCCATCCCCCGCTATGACGGGCTCGCGGTCCGGTCCGCCACCAAGGCGACGGCGGAGCTGATCGCCAAGGCCCGAAACCTCAAGGTCATCGGCCGGGCCGGCATCGGCGTGGACAACATCGACATCGCCGCCG
>JBCCPD010000389.1:0-3944 GCA_039025075.1 Pseudomonadota bacterium
GGCTGCGCGAGGTGCTGTGGGCCTGGGACCAGATCAAGGGCTCGCGCCGGTTCAAGGACTAGCGGGCGGCGATTGACGGCGGGCGCTGGGCCGTCGGAAGCTGGGGTTCAGGAAGAAACCGAAGGACGCGCCCGATGACCGCCATCTCGGCCGAGCCGCTGCCCGAAAAGAGCCTGACGGTCCAGGGCCGCCGCATGACCTATGCCGAGATCGGTGAGGGCCGGCCGATCCTGTTCCAGCACGGCAATCCGACCCGCGCCTATCTGTGGCGCAACATCATGCGGCCTCTGGCCGATCTCGGCCGCTGCATCGCGGTGGACCTGATCGGCATGGGCGGGTCCGACAAGCTGCCCGAGCCGGGCCCGATGCGCTATTCGCTGGCGGAGCATGGGCGGCATCTGGACGAGGCTTGGGCGCGGCTGGTCCCCGACGGGCCTGTGGCCTTGGTGCTTCACGATTGGGGCGGGTATCTGGGGTTCGACTGGGCGCGGCGGCATCCGGACCGGGTCGAGGCGATCGTCTACATGGAGACCATCGTCGCGCCGGTTCCCGGCTGGGAGGACTGGAACGAGGCGGCGCGCCCGGTGTTCCAGGCCCTGCGGTCGGAGGCCGGCGAGGCGATGATTCTGGAGAAGAATCTGTTCGTGGAGCGGATCCTGCCCGGCTCGATCCTGCGGGAACTGACGGACGCGGAGATGGCGCGGTATCGCGCGCCCTTCGCCGAGGCGGGCGAGGGCCGGCGCCCGACGCTGGACTTTCCGCGCCAGATTCCCATCGGCGGGGAGCCGGAGGAGACGGCGGCCGTGGCGGCGGCCTACGCGGAGTGGCTCGGCGGCGCCGCGGTTCCCAAGCTGTTCGTCAACGCCGAGCCGGGCGCGATCCTGACCGGCGCGATGCGGGAGCTGTGCCGGGCTTGGCCGAACCAGACCGAGGCGACGGTGGCGGGCTCGCATTTCATTCAGGAGGACAGCCCGGCCGAGATCGCGGCGGCGATCCGGGCGTTCCTGGGGCCGATCCGGGGCGGGTAGGCGGCGGGGGGACCGCGCGTTCGGCGCCGATCCCGCAGGGTTTCGGTTCAGGGGCTTTCGGCGTCGGACCGTCTTCCGGCCGCCGGTCAGCCCCGCGCCGCAGCCGCCGCGCCGTCGGCGAATTCGCGGCGGAGCCCCTCGATGTCCTCGATCCCGACGGAGACGCGCAGGAACCCCTCGTCGATGCCCAGAGCGGCGCGTCCTTCGGGCGTGAGGCCTCGGTGGGACGACGTGGCGGGGTGGGAGATGAGGGTCTGGACGTCGCCCAAGGAGGGCGCGAAGGCGAGGCCGGGGGCGGCGCGCAGGAAGCGGTTGACCGCCGGGCGCCCGCCCTCCAGCCGGAAGCTGACCATGGTCCCCCAGCGGCCTTGCAGCAGCGCCTCGGCCCGCGCCCGGTCGGGATGGTCGTCGCGGCCGGGATAGAGCACCTGGGCCACGCCGGGAAGCCCGGCGAGATGGTCGGCGAGGGCGCCGGCGTTGGCCTCGGCCCGGTCGTAGCGCAAGGCGAAGGACGCGACCCCCCGCTCCGCCAGCCAGCAGTCGAAGGGCGAGGCGGTCGCGCCGAAGCCCTGCTGCGCGGCGAGCAGCTGGGCGCGGTCCTGCGGATCGCGCGCCGCCGCCCAGCCGAGCGTCGCGTCCGAGTGCCCGGCCAGCAGCTTGGTCACCGAGTGCATGACCACATCCGCGCCTTCGTCGAAGGCCCGCCAGCCGCGCGGCGTCGTAAATGTGTTGTCCACCACGAGGCGGGCGCCGCCCGCGCGCGCCGCTTCGGCCGCGCCGCGCATGTCGGCGACGCGCAAGGTTGGGTTGGCCACCACCTCCACCCAGATCATCTTCGTCTCGGGCCGCATCGCCGCGCGGATCGCCGCGCCGTCGGTGGGATCGACGAAGCTGGTCGTCACGCCGAAGCGCGGCAGATCTTCGCGCAGCAGCTTCAGCGATTTTCCGTAAAGCTGGTCGCCGGCCACCACGTGGTCGCCGGCCTTCAGCAGCCCCAGCAGGATCGCGCCGACGGCGCCCATGCCCGAGCCGTACATCAGCCCCGGCGTCGGGGCGCCTTCCAGAGCGTCGACGGCGCGGGCGATCTGGTCGCCGTTGGGATGGGCTTCGCGCGCATAGGTGAAGCCGGCGGGGCCGCCCAGATAGATCGCGTCCATCTCGTCGGCGTCGGCGCTGGCCCAGACCACCGAGGGCTGCAGCGGGCTCGCCACCGGGCGCGAGACGCTGTCGGGCGGGATCGGCCGGCGCGCGGGATCGGGCCGGGGCCGGTTGCGGCGATCGTCGGTCATGGGCGGGGCTCTCCGAAGGCTCGAGACGGGCCGCCCGTCTAGCGCGCCCGTCGCGCCTGGAAAAGCGCCCTGAGACGCGGCCGCGGGGATCAGGGCGGGGCCGAGACGCGCCCGAAGGGCCGCGGCGAGGGGCCGTCCCCCCGCGGCGAGGCGCTCAGCGCTTGGCGGGGCGCCAGCCGGCCGCCCGGGCCTCTTGCGGGGAGCAGAACCATCGCTCGCCCTCGGCGGCGTCGATGCGCGTCCGGTCGTACCAGCGCTGGCCGGGGACGTGGAAGAGGCGGCCGCTTTCGCTGATATTGCCTTTGAGGACGCAGCCGTCGGCGCGCTCGGCAGTCTCGGCCTCGGCGCGGGCCTCGCGCCGGTCGGCCCGCCAGTCCCAGGGGTCTTGGAAGCGGCCGGCCCAGAGGCCGCGTCGGGCGGTCCGCGCCGCCGCCTCCTGCGCCGCGTAGCGATCGGCCAGCTTGTCGCCGGCCCGGGCCCAGCCGGCCAGGACCATGTCGCGGGCCAGGTCCCGCCCCGCCGCCGTGCAGACCGCGAGCGACCGGCCGTACACGTCCGCGCCGCGGATCTCGCACCGGACGTCGCGGCCGCGGATCAGGCCGCGCAGAGCCTCCGCCGCCGCCTCGCCGCAGGGATAGGCGTGTCCGCGCGCGTCCTGGCAGGTCTGGTCCCGTTCCGGCGCGTCGAGGCCTTCGAGGCGCACCGGGGCGGCGCCGAGGCGCAGAGTGTCGCCGTCCACGACCTGCGCCGCGCCTTCCAGCGTGGTCGCGGTCGCGGTCGCGGTCGCGGGCGCGGCGCAGAGCGCGGCTGCGGCGGCGAGCGCGACGGCGGCGGAGCGGGCCGCCGCGGGCCTGCGGAGTTGGGTCGGCGCGGACATGTGGGGACCGTGACGGATCGCGCGCGCGACGTCGACCGTCGCCGCCGCGACCCTTTCGCCGACTGGCGCTCTTGCGCCCCCGGACCATATCCTCCATCAACAAGCCGCCCCGCCTGCGGAAGGCGGCCCCCGCGGGGACGACCCCCCGCTCCCGGCAGACGAGCGAGACGACCCATGGCAGACGGCGCGATCCTCGACACGATGGAACCGAGCGTGGACCTTTCCGTGCGCGAGCTCTTCGGGATCGACACCGACATGACCATCAAGGGCTTTTCGGAGGCGACCGACCGGGTGCCGACGCTGGACCCGACCTATCGCTTCGACCGAGACACCACGATGGCGATCCTGGCCGGCTTCGCCCACAACCGCCGCGTGATGATCCAGGGCTATCACGGCACCGGAAAGTCGACCCATATCGAACAGGTGGCGGCCCGCCTGAACTGGCCCTGCGTGCGGGTGAACCTCGACAGTCACATCAGCCGCATCGATCTGATCGGCAAGGACGCGATCAAGCTGCGCGACGGCAAGCAGATCACCGAGTTCCAGGAGGGCATCCTGCCCTGGGCCCTGCGCAACCCCGTCGCCATCGTATTCGACGAATACGACGCGGGCCGGCCGGACGTGATGTTCGTGATCCAGCGGGTGCTGGAGGTGGAGGGCAAACTGACGCTGCTGGACCAGAACAAGGTCATCGCGCCGCACCCGTTCTTCCGCCTGTTCGCCACCACCAACACCATCGGGCTGGGTGAC
>JBCCPD010000390.1:0-3939 GCA_039025075.1 Pseudomonadota bacterium
GCCGATGTTCGATCCGGTGACGCATCTGGTCTACTCGGCCTCCAAGGCCGACGTGCGGCATGTGGCCATGGGCGGCGAGTGGGTGGTGCGGGACCGGGCGCTGACCCGGTTCGACATGACCGAGACGCTGCAAGGCGTGCGCGAGCTCGTGCCCGCCATCCGCGCCAGCATCGCATGAGCGCGCCGAGCCCCGCCGAGGCCTTGGAGCGCGCTTGGGCGGCGGTCGAGGGCCGTTTCGGCGCGGCCCCTGAGGCGGCGCTGGTGCTGGGCTCGGGCCTCGGCGGTCTGGCCGAAGCGGTGCGCGATCCCGTCGTTCTTCCTTATGGAGAGATCCCGGGCTTTCCCGTCTCCACCGCCCCCAGCCATGCGGGGCGCTTTCTGATCGGGGAGCTGCATGGCCGCCGCGCGGTGCTGATGCAGGGGCGCGTGCATCTCTATGAGGGGTCGAGCGCGGCCGAGGTGGCGCTGCCGGTGCGCCTGATGCGGCGCATGGGAGCGCGGACCTTGATCGTCACCAACGCGGCCGGGGCGCTCAATCCGGCTCTGTCGCCCGGCGCGCCGATGCTGATCGCCGACCATGTGAATCTCACCGGGGTCAACCCGTTGATCGGCCGCAACGACGAGGCCGAAGGTCCGCGATTTCCGGACATGAGCCGGGCCTACGATCCTGATCTGCAGGATCTGGCCCGCGCCGTCGCCGACGAGGTCGGCGAGCCGTTGGCGGAAGGGATCTATGTCGGCATCCCCGGACCGTCGCTGGAAACCTCGGCCGAACGGCGGTTCCTGCGCGCCTCAGGCGGCGACGCCGTGGGCATGTCCACCGTGCTGGAGGTGATCGCGGCGGTGCATTGCGGGTTCCGCGTGCTCGGGATCAGCGCGGTGACCAACGCCGCCGATGGCGGACCGGATCAGCAGCCCGACACGATCGAGGAGGTGCTGGAGAACGCCGCCAAGGCCGGCCGGCGCATCGAGCGGCTGCTCGCCGCGCTGTTGCCCCGGCTGGGCTGAGGCGCGCGTCCCATGACGCCGCCGCCGGTCGCGACGCTTCTGGATCTGACCGGACGTCGCGCGCTGATCACCGGCGCCTCGGGCGGCATCGGCGCCGTCTGCGCCGCGCGGCTGTCCGAGGCGGGGGCGGAGGTGATCTGCCTCTCTCATCGCCGGACGGAGGCGGCGGAGGCCCTGGCTGCGCGGCTTCGCGCGGAGGGCCGCCGGGCGCAGACGGCAGAGGCCGACCTGTCGGCTGAGGGCGCGGCGCCTCGGCTGGCGGCCCGGCTCGGGCGCGTCGATCTGCTGCTTCACGCGGCCGCGCGGCAGGACCTTCTGCCGCTGCAGGGCGCTGACGACGCGGCGATCGCCGGTCATTGGCGGTCCGTTCTGGCGGACAATCTCGCCGCCGCGGCGGCTTTGCTGGCGGCCTTGGGCTCGTCGGGACTGCAGGCGGCGGTTCTGATCTCCTCGGTCGAGGCGGCCCGGCCGGCGCCGGACCATGCGGCCTACGCGGCGTCGAAGGCGGGGCTCGAGTCGCTGACCCGCTCGGCGGCGGCCGAGCTTGCGCCGGCGCGCGTCAACGCCCTCGCGCCCGGTCTGACGGATCGGGACGGGCTGGCGGAGCAGTGGCCCGAGGGGCTCGCCCGCTGGCGCGCCGCCTGTCCGCTGGGCCGGGCGGCCGCGCCGGCGGAGGTGGCCGACGCGGCCCTGTTCCTTTTGTCGGACGCCGCGCGCTTCGTCACGGGCCAGGTGCTGTGCGTCGATGGCGGGGTGAGCGCCGGGCCCGGCTGGTAACGGATTCGAAATGAAATCGCGGTGTGTTTGAGGAGAAGGCCGCGGGTCTTCGTGCTAGGGTCAGGCAATCCCGGCGCGATCCGCGCGTCGAACAGGCAGGTCGCAGCGATGAAGATATTGAATTGGGCGCGCGCCGTGGCGCTCGGCGCAGCGGTTCTGGCGGGGCCTGCGGCGGCGCAGTCGCTTCCCGGCCGCGATCAGGGGCCCGCCTTCGCGGCGGTGCTGGAGGCTTTGGGGCGCGAGGCGTTCGGGCAGGCGTCGGCTTTGGCCGCCCGCGTGCCCGATCCGGCGGCCGCGGTCTACGCCGAATGGCGCAACCTGTCCCGCGGCGATGCGGGGTTCGAGGCCTATCGCCGGTTCCTGGCCGCCTATCCCGACTGGCCGGAGCAGGACCGCCTGCGACGTCGGGCGGAGCAGGCGATGCCGTCGGGCCTGCCGGCGGCCGACGTGCTCGCCTTCTTCGAGCCCGCCGCGCCATCCACCGGAACCGGCTCGCTGCGGCTGGCCGAAGCTCAGCAGGCCGCCGGCCGGTCCGCCGACGCGGCGGAGACGGCGCGGCGCGCCTGGCGGGAGCTGTCGCTGACCACGTCGGAGGAGCAGGCGCTGCTGTCCCGCTATGGGGGCGTCATCTCGGCAGATCATTGGGCGCGCGCCGACATGCTGCTGTGGCGCGGGCTGAGCGACGAGGCGAGCCGCATGATCCCCCGCCTGGATGCCGGCCGCGCCGCCCTAGTGCGCGCGCGCATCGCCCTGCGCGAGGGGCGGAGGGGCGTGAACGCGCTGATCGATCAGGTGCCGGCGTCGCTGAGCGGGGATGGCGGCCTGGCCTATGAACGGTTCCGCTGGCGCGATCGGCGCGACATGGACGCGGGGGCGGAGGAGATGATCCGCGCGGCCTCGGCATCGGCCCAGGCGTTGGGACGTCCGGCGGTCTGGGCCTCCCGCCGCCGGTCTCTGGTGCGGCGGGCGGAGCGGGCGGGCCGGGCCGCCGTCGCCTATGAGCTGGCCAGCCGACACCATACGCGGCCGAGCGACGGCTACGCCCACGCGGATCTGGAATGGCTGTCGGGCTGGATCGCTCTGCGGCGGCTGAACGATCCGGCGCGGGCCGAGGCGCATTTCGCGCGCTTCATCGAGGCGGTGACCACGCCGATCAGCTATGGCCGCGGCTGGTATTGGCTGGGCCGGGCGCGGGAGGCGCGGGGCGACGCCCCCGGCGCTCAGGCGGCCTATCGCGAGGGCGGGCGCTGGCAGACGTCGTTTTATGGTCAGCTGGCGGCCCAGAAGGCGGGTTTGACGACGGATCCGGCCTTGGCGGGCGTGGCCGCGCCGACCGATTGGCGCGCCGCGGCGATCCTGCGGTCGGAGCTGGTGCGGGCCGGCGTGCTGGCCCACCATGCGGGGGAGCGCCGACGCGCCCACTGGCTGCTGACCCACGCGGCGACCCAGGCGGCGACGCCGCGCGATCTGGCCGCGCTGGGGGCCCTGGCGCTGGAGCTCGGCCGACCCGAGGTCGCGGTGCGGGTCGCCAAGGCGGCGGCGCGCGACGGTCTGGTGCTGCCGACGCCCTACTATCCGGTGACCGATCTCGCCCAGGCCTCGGGCCGCGTGGCGCCGTCGGAGGCCATGGCGATCGCTCGGCAGGAAAGCGAGCTGAACCCCGATGCGGTCAGCCCGGCGGGCGCGCGCGGCCTGATGCAGGTGATGCCGGCGACGGCCCAGCAGGTGAGCCGCAAGCTGGGTCTGGCCTATTCCCGCGGCGCGCTGACGGCGGACTGGCGCTACAATGCGCGGTTGGGAACGGACTATCTGGCCGATCTTCTGGACGAGTTCGGACATCTGCCTTTGGCCGCCGCCGGATACAACGCGGGGCCGCACCGGTCGCGTCAGTGGATCCAGCGTTTCGGCGATCCGCGGGGCATGAGCCTCGAGCAGGCGATCGACTGGATGGAACGGATCCCGTTCAACGAAACCCGCAACTACGTTCAGCGCGTGGTGGAGAGCGTGCAGGTCTACGAAAGCCGCATCGCCGGCGCCCCGGCGCCGCTGCTGACCGCTCAGCGCGTGGCGAGGTAGGTCGGCGGCCGCAGCGCCGGTAGCGACCCTTTGCGCGGCTGGAGCGTCGCGCGAAGCAAGGCCGCGGTTCTGTTAGGC
>JBCCPD010000391.1:0-3933 GCA_039025075.1 Pseudomonadota bacterium
GGGGGCGCCGCCGCCCCGTCCGGGCGTCCGGGTGCGCCGGCTCGCCTGCCGCTCACCCCCCCTCCCCCGCGGGGCGGGCGGCTTCGGCGGCGGCCCCCGCGCCCTGCTCTTCACATCTCGACAGGGAGGCGGCCATGACCCTCTCCAAGGACCGCATCGGCGCGCTGCTGCTGCTGGCCTTCTGCTGCGGCTACTGGGTCTTGACCTACCAGATCCGAATGCTGCCGTTTCAGGCCGCCTCGGCCTTCAACGCGCAGACCATGCCCGAGGCGCTTGCGGTGCTCGGCGTCGCCCTGTGCCTGGCCCTTCTGGTCTTCCCCGGCTCGTCCGAGGCGCCGAACGTCGCCGGCTTCAAATGGGGCCTCGGCCTCGTCATGATCGCCCTGATGGTCGCCTATGGGCTGACCCTGCGGCCCCTCGGGTTTCTGGCCTCCACCACGCTCTTCCTCATCGGCGGCTACGTCGCGCTGGGGGAGCGCAATCCGCTGATGCTGCTCCTCGCCTCCGTGCCCGTCGTCTTCGGCTTCTGGGCGCTGATGACCTGGGGGCTCGACATCTACGTGGCGCCCTTGCCCGCCCTCCTGACGGGGCGCTGAGCCGATGATCGAAGGCATCCTCATCGGCCTCGCCACCGCGCTGACCTTTCAGAACCTGATCATGGTCATGGTCGGCTGCCTGGTGGGCACCTTCATCGGCATGCTGCCGGGGCTCGGGCCGATGTCGGCCATCGCCCTGATGATCCCCATCGCCATCGGCTTCGACCCGGCCGCGGGGATCATCCTGATGGCGGCGGTCTATTACGGCGCGATCTTCGGCGGCTCCACCTCCTCGATCCTGATCAACGCGCCCGGCGTCGCCTCCACCGTCGCGACGTCCTTCGACGGCTATCCGCTGGCGCGCCAGGGCCATGCGGGCAAGGCGCTCGCCATCGCCGCCTACGCCTCGTTCTCCGGCGGCGTGATCGGCGCGATCCTGCTGCTGGTGGCCGCCCCGCGGCTGGCGGAGGTCAGCCTCGCCTTCCAGTCCACCGACTACTTCGCCCTCATGGTCCTCGGCCTGACCGCCGTCGCAGCCTTCGCCGGCAAAGGCCAAGTCCTCAAGGCCCTGCTGATGACCGTCGTCGGCCTGATGCTGTCCACCGTCGGCACGGACCAGACGCAAGGCATCCAGCGCTTCACCTTCGGCATGATCGACCTGCTGGACGGCGTCTCCTTCCTCCTGCTCGCCATGGCCACCTTCGCCCTGTCGGAGGCCCTCATGAGCGTCCTCAAGCCCGTCGACGAGGTGGGACGCCAGAAAGAGATGGACGCTCAGCGCGGCGTCGGCTCCATGAAGGTCACGGGAGAGGAGGCGCGGGAGATCGCGCCCGTCATCGGCCGCTCCTCGGTCCTGGGCTTTCTGATCGGCGTCCTGCCCGGCGCCGGCGCCACCATCGCCAGCTTCCTCGCCTACGGCACGGAGCAGCGCCTCGCCGGCGCCCGCAAAGGCGCGCTCTTCGGCCAAGGCTCGATCCGAGGCCTCGCGGCGCCCGAAAGCGCCAACAACGCCGCCGCCACCGGCTCCTTCGTGCCGCTGCTGACCTTGGGCATCCCCGGCTCCGGCACCACGGCGATCATGCTGGGCGCCCTCATTTCCTACGGCATCCAGCCGGGGCCGCGGCTCTATCTCGACCAGCCGGAAGTGTTCTGGTCGGTGATCATCTCCATGTGGCTCGGCAACGTGATTCTCTTGATCCTGAACCTGCCGCTGATCCCCTACATCGCCCGCATCCTCGCCATTCCGGCGCGGTTCCTGCTGCCGATGATCTTCTTCTTCTCGCTGATCGGGGTCTATTTCGTCAGCTTCAACACCTTCGACATCCACATGATGGCCGTCTTCGCCGTGGCCGCGGTGATCCTGCGCATCCTCGGCTTCCCCATGGCGCCGATGATCCTGGGCTACATCCTCGGCGGCATGATGGAGGAGAACCTGCGCCGGGCCCTCCTGATAAACAACGACAGCTGGTCGTTCCTGTGGGAGCGTCCGCTGACTTTCTCGATCCTGCTGATCGCCGCGGCGACCATGCTGATCCCGATGGTCTGGCCTTGGGTCATGCGCCTGATGGGCCGCCGCCGCGAAACCGCCGGCGAGGGCGGCTGACGCCCAGAACCTCGACGACCCGGGAGCGCGCCTCCGGGGCCGTTCCAGTCGCCTCCGTCGGAGCCGCTCAGCCCTTGCGCTCGGGGATCTCGTCGCGGGTCACCCGCTCGCCCGGCTTTGTGCTGACCATGACCAGGACCACCAGGAAGATCGCGATGGCCGCGAGGGCGCCGGTGAACGTGTTGAAGTCCCGCACGTGCAGCTTGGCCAAGCCCAGCCACCAGAGCCCGCCGCCCGCCATCGCCAACGCCAGCCAGTGGACGGGCTTGCCCAGAAAGATCTTCGACAGCATGGCTCAGGCTCCTTTCGCGGCGACCGACCCGCCCATGGGCAGGCGCAGGGCGGCGAGCGACAGCGCCGCGCCGAAGGCGATCACCGCCCAGCCGGGGGCGCCTAGGATCACCTCCGTCGGCGGCGCGAGCAGGCAGAGCGCGGCGACGATGGCCCCGGTCCGCCGAACCCCGCCGATGGGCCCGCTGCGCCAGCCCTCCAACCCCACGCTCAGCACCCACAGAGCGTAGATCGCGATCAGGGTGGAGACGATGGTCAGCCACCAGGGCCCGAGCCACAGCAGCGAAGGGTTGTAGACGAAAGCGAGCGGCATCAGGTACTTGGCGATGCCGACCCGGGTGGACTCGAAAGCCGTCGCCATCGGTCCGGTCCCCGCGATGGCCGCCGCCGCGAAAGCCGCCAGCGCCACCGGGGGCGTGATGGAGCTCACCACGCCGAAGTAGAACGCGAACATGTGCGCCGCGATCGGCTCCACCCCGGCGGAGATCACCGCCGGCACGATCAGCGCCGCCACCGTGATGTAGACCGCCGTCGTGGTGATCCCCATGCCCAGCACCACGGCCGCCACGCCCGTCAGGCACAGCAGGATCATCAGGTTGCCGCCGGAGATGTCGATCACCGACTGGGTGAACTTCAGCCCCAGCCCGCTGACGAAGACCGAGCCGATGATCAGCCCCGCGCAGGCGCAGGCGATGGTCACCGGCGCCGTGGCCCGCACCCCGTCCTCGAACGCCGCCAGGATGTCCACCGGGCTCATCCGCGTATGCGGATTGATGAAGCTCAGCGCGATCAGCGACAGGATGCCGAAGAAGGCCGACTTCATGGGCGTGTAGCCGTAGAGCAGGAAGCCGATCAGGATCGCCAGCGCGATCAGCAGGTGCCAGCCGTCCTTGAGCACTTCCCAGGTGTTGGGGATCTCATGCTCCTCCAGGCTGCCGACGCCGTGCTTCTCGGCCTCCAGATGCACCATGAAGTAGACGGTCATGAAGTAGAGCAGCGCGGGGATCGAGGCCGCCGCGATGATCGTCACGTAAGGCACCGCCAGGAACTCGGCCATCAGGAAGGCCGCCGCGCCCATGATCGGGGGCGTGATCTGCCCGCCCGAGGACGCGCAGGCCTCCACCGCGCCGGCGAACTTGGGCCGGTAGCCCAGGCGCTTCATCATCGGGATGGTGAAGCTGCCGGTGGTCACCACGTTGGCCACGGCCGAGCCCGAGATCGTGCCCATGAAGCCCGAGGCCACTGCCGCGGCCTTGGCCGGTCCGCCGATCCTCCGCCCGGTCAGCGAGACGGCGAGATCGATGAAGAACTTGCCGGCGCCCGAGCGCACCAACACCGACCCGAAGATGATGAAAAGCACGATGTAGGTCGCGCAGACGTGCAGCGGGATGCCGAAAAGGCCGTCGGAGCCCATGAAGAGCGTGTCGATGAACTTCTGAGGGCGCACCGGCGGGCCGAAGAAGATGCCCGGAAAGAAATGCGCGTAGAGCGAGTGCACGATGA